>JAJFLS010000662.1 GCA_021772595.1 Opitutales bacterium | reverse complement strand
ATTACCGAAAGGGAAGAATACCAACGCCAGCGTCGCTTACGAGATCATCGTGCCTTTTGGCGTGAGCCTGAGCGATATTTCTTCTGTGAATGGCTCGGTTTCGATCGAGGGAATTGAAGGAAAGGTGAAAGCCTCAACCGTCAATGGAGCGGTAAAGGCTCTTGAGTTGAAAGGGGATGTCGACTTGTCTACCGTCAATGGCAGCGTCAAGGCGATTTATCTGGAGGCGCCGCGAGCCGATTCGATTCGGATGAATGTGGTTAACGGCAGCCTAACCCTCGAGATACCTAATGATACAAGCGCTTATTTTAAAGCGAGCTCTGTGAATGGCGGAATTCGTTCCGAAATCGATCTGCCTGTGAAGAGAGGCTTCCCGTTCGGAGCTCATATAAAAGCTCAAAAGGGCGAAGGCGGTCCGAATATCCATCTCAGTTCGGTCAACGGTCGAATCTCGATTAAGGAGAACTGAAAAAGTAGACCGACGCGGAGAACTTCTCGTCTCCCGGATATTTAGTGGGTACGGGTTGGTCGTTCGGTGTCGCTTGTCGCATGGCCCTATCAAATGCCAATGACATTGATTCACGCGAAGTCGCAAAGCCGCGAAGGAAGAATATAGAGATCAATAAACTCTTGATCATCCTCGGCGTTTCCGTCTCCTCAAAAACTTCGCGGCTTCGCGTGAGCCCTCTTCTCTAAGCTCCAAGAGCTTGGAGGCTAAGCGTATGGCTACTGAAAATCGAATTCGGTTACTCTACTGGTAAACAACAGCTTACTATCTGAATTCATTGCCTAAGAATGCATGGAATAGCTTTTGAGCGCATAGAGTTCGACAGGAATAGGACAGGAAATTTTAATTCATCTCTTTATTCGAAATATGGATTAGAAAAAAACCAACCATCCCACTTGACTAAGCAATCAACGCGGGGGGTTTCCTATCAACTTACCCCGCAAATTGTTCACGAGCGCGCGAGAAGGCCTGACATCGGGACAATTGAATTTCCCATCAACAACGGTCTCGGCGGCGCGAACCTGTCGATTTGCTGACGTCCGTATCAGACGATAGTGCTAGCGCGAAGCGTCACGCGGAGCTCACTCCCCCCGCAGCAATTCATCGATCGCGCCAAAAATCGGTGCGGCCTGTCCCTCGTGGTTGGACAGGACGATGACATCCAAGCCGCTGCGCTCATACAGGAAGAAGCGCGCTTGTCGGCCAGCGCTTGAGCCGGTGTGGCCGCGACGATTGTCCTGTGCGCCGTGACTGACCGAGCAGCCGCGGGCATAGCCGCGACCGCGTTCAATTTGGGCTGCATCAAGCCCACACATTGCCGCAAAACTCTCCGCGTTGATCAAGGTGTTCTCGCGCAATGCGGTGGCAAAACCTGCCAGATCACTGGCCATTGCAAACGCACCGCCGCCCGCGGACGACATGGTTGGAGGTGTGACGTGGACGAAATCGTCGACCTGCGTGCCTGGAATACCGTCTTCGCTATTCCACCAGGTGTCGTAATCAACGGGAAGGTAAGCCGTAGAGATATCGTATTCTGTCGTGTCCGAGCGCACATAAACAGGCCCGCTAAGTCCTGCGGGTGTATTGATATGGGTTTGGATGTAATCGCGATAGGCCAGCCCGGACACACGTTGCACGATCTCACCCAGGATCATGTAATTCGGATTGTGATAGGCGAAATCGGCTGGACCATCAGATCGGACATTACTTGTCAGCACGAGATTGAAGAAATCCGTATTGGTTCGGGCGGCATCGATTACGGCATCGTCCAGACCGCCCATGCGGGTAAAGCCCGAGGTGTGGTGCAGCAGATGATCAATTGTAATATCCGGTGTGATCCGACCTTCCAGCTCCGGGATCAGGTCAAGAACGGGCGTGTCGTAGGTAAGAGTTCCGGCCTCAACCTGCTGGATAATGGCGACAGCGGTGAACATTTTTCCGACAGAGGCGAGGTTGTGAAATGTTTGGGTGGTGTTCATTGCGCTGGCATCGCGATCTGAAAACCCGACATGAGCCTGCGCAAGAAATTCTCCGTCGCGTGCGATGACGACACTTCCAGAAAACATAGGGTGTGCAGCGACAATCGCATCGAGGCGGGTCTGGTCGATGGGCGCTGAGGCTGTCTCGCGTGCCGCGTCTTCAACAGTTGTTTCAGAAGCGACGCCGCAGGACGCCAGAATAAGAGTTGAGCCGATAAGCCAATTTCGCATTGATGATTTCCTGGTCGAGTTGATCAATTTTAAATAAAACTTAGGCGAGGCGGATTTCGCAAATCAAATGACCATGCGGTAACACACCTCCTGTCTATTCGCACTTACTCTGACGGCCGCGGATCCCCCGGCGGATAAAGTTGTTGCGTCGCAGCGGGATAGCTTATGCGGCCGATGACGCTCGACGGCTGACAGATTGAACGGGCTCCGGCGCTCTGCTCGCTTTCATTTGAGCAGGCCGCCAGGCTGGATTGATGGCTTCTCTAGAATCCGGTTTGAAATCCGAAGACAGGCCAAACACCCATTTCTTCTCGAGCTGAGCATCGACCAGAATAAATGGTCTTAGTAATTAGTGGGCTCACTCATCCCTGCCGGATATCTGAAATCAGGAACAGCGCTACTGCTTTATCCAGTATTTCGGCTACCAAAGACCAAGGAATTCGGTATCCGTATTGCGGTCGGTTCAAATGGCTGGGGGATCATTAAATCTGTAGTGGGACCCTGGATGATGACGATAGGGTCGGGATTGATTTTAGGGTTTATGTCCGTCTTGAGCCTTTTGATGGTCTTCCAATCCTTCTCTGCTTCGAATAGCGGTATAGAGGAAGACCTTCGGGGGTATGTGCCAATTTTCCTGACAGTCGCAGTAATTATCGGTTTGGCGACCTTGATAGCGATGGTCATTCCCGCCTGGCGAGCCTCGAAAGTAGATCGTATGGTTGTGATCCGAGCGGAGTAGAGAGGGTCTAAGTCGATCCATCCGAAACGCTTCGGATTGAGTATCTATAGGAGCGCTTCCAGTGGCGATACACGTGTTGCTTGTCGCGATGGCAAATAGAATGCGATCTGGGAGATGAGCGTAATGATAAGGGCCGCTCCAAGAATCGAGCCGATATGAAAAGGATTGGTTTCGAATAATATACTTTTAATGGCGCGTCCCATTGCAAACACACCAATTGATCCGATCGAAAGTCCGAGAGCTAGAAGACGCATCCCTTGTTTCATGAATTGGTTGCTGATTTGTTGAGGACGAGCGCCCAAAGCGACTCTTACTCCGATCTCGCGCGTTCGCTGCGCTACTGAATAGGCAAGGGCGCCGTAGACCCCGATTGCTGTGAGTAACAACGCGACGCCAGCGAAAATCACGGAGAGTATGGCCGGAGAGCGTTTTGATACGAGGCTGTCATCGATACGTTCTTCCATCGTCTTCAAGTCGTCAATAGGCAGTCCAGGATCCAGATTCAAGAGCGTCTTTCGGATGGCTGGAGCAAGCGCAATCGGATCCATAGTAGCTCGGGCTACGAGCGAGAAACTGTTGGAAGCCCGGTGTCGAAAGGGAAAATACACGGAACCCAAATTGGATTGCCGATCGTCTTCTTCACGTTTTACAGAACCGACGACTCCGACAATAGTATATGCATTCTCATCGGTTAGCTTAACATCGCTAGCAATGCGGCGTCCAATCGGGCTTTCATCATCGGGCCAATAGTGCGCCTTGAATTCCTCATCGATCACGCAAACTCGATTGGCTTTCTGATAATCGGCATTTCCGAGGAGCCGTCCCTCTTTAAGCGGAATTTCCATCATCTTGAAGTAGTCGCCTTGAACTCCGGCATTAAAGTGGGTTCGTATGACGTTCTCGGAATCGTTCACGATTCCCTCGACGGATACCGCATTGTCGCTGATATTGCCGCTGAAGGGCAGATTTGTATTAATAGCGACTTGGCTAATCCCGGGTAGTGTCTCGATTGCGGGGATGAGCTGGTTCAAAAAAGACAAACGTTTTTCCTTGTCCGGGTACTGCGCCCCAGGAAGCGAGATCTTGCCAGTAATTAGGTGGTCGGAGTTGAAGCCGATTGAAACCTCCATGGCTTGCTTCAAGCTCAATCCGAGCATGCCAGAGCCGCTTAAGAGAACGAGCGACAGGGCGATTTGAATAATGATAAATCCGTGACGCACGCGTTGGGCTCCACGGCTTGAGGTGCCTGAGCGGGATTCCGCCTGCAGGGCTGTAACGAGCGATCCGTGCAAGTAGTACCAGACAATCGGGATCGCCAACGCAACGCCCACCGCGGCTGCTCCAAGAAGGGACGTGAGAATGACGCGAGAATCTAGCGCGATCGTGCCTCCGAGAGGCAATTCGCTCGCTCCGATTGTACCGAGCAGCTGAATACCGACTATTCCTACTCCAATCCCCAATATGCAGCCAAACAGAGCAATCGATAACGATTCGTAAAGCGACTCCCATGCGATGTGCCGCCGCATCGCTCCGATTGCGCGACGCACGGCGATTTCCTTTGACCGACTAGTTGCGCGAACGAGAAACAAATTGGCCAGATTCACGCACCCTATTAGAAGGAGGCAGAGAGCCCCGCCCTGTAGCATCAGTAGAGTCGGCTTCACTCTGGATATGTGATCTTCTCGCAATGAATCGACGATCGAGTGAAATCCCACGTCCTTAAGTAAATGAGCTACAGGATCGGACTCCATGAGGGTCGCGTTGAAGGCATCTATTTGGGCTTGGGCGACTGAAAGTGAAACGCCGTCCTTCAGGCGGCCGATGAAGCTATAGTTGTTCGAATGGCGGTTGCCCGCTTGTCGGCTCTCGGGATTCGAAGTAATCGGAACGAAGAACTTCGCCTGACTCGAAAGATACTGAAACCCGGAAGGTAGCACGCCTACTATTTGCAAAGTCCGTCCGTTTGATTGGAACGTTTTGTCCAGAATATTTGGATCGCCATTGAAATAGCTGAGCCAAAAGGGATGAGTGAGGATCGTTACGCCTCCATTGCCGCTCTGCATTTCGTCTTCAGTGAAGGCGCGTCCCATGAGAAGGGGAACTCCGAGCGTTTCGAAGAACTCGAATGAAATGCGATCCCTCTGAATCCGCGCTGGCAAACCCGCTTCTCCTACGATTGCGCTTCCGCCTTGGATGATCGAGACCGATTCGAAACCCTCGATGGCTTCTTTGCGCTCGTAGTAGTTCGGCAATGACGCAGACGATTTATCAACTCCCGCTCCCGGGTAGGCGTTGCGTACGGTTATGAGGCGGTCTTCATTGGGAAAGGGAAGGGGGCGGAGCACGATCGCGTCGACGACAGCGAATATCGCGATGTTAGCTCCAATGCAAAGTCCCAGGGTTAAGAGACAGGTCAACGTGAATCCACGCTGTTGTGACAACCTACGAAAGGTTGAACGTAAAGCGGAGAGAGAAAGAAAAGCACTCATTAATACAAGTACACCGGAGAATTCGATGTGGTTGCAAGGGATTCGCAGGTTCGCGTTCTTGGAAGTCAGTGGCGGTCCTTTCACGATGAAATTGGTATGGTTGGTGATCTGTAGATTTTGCAAAATAAAGCGCAACTATCCTTCAGCGAGTCGGGTAGTGACAGTACATCTCTACGCTTTCTCTTATGCTAAACGACATTCGCTATGCTTTCCGCATGATAGCCAATCACCGGCTATTTTCTATTGCAGTCATCGCGACTATGGCCCTCGGGATTGGGGTCAACACTACGGTATTCACGCTGGTTAACTCGGTTTTGTTCAAGCCAGTGCCTGTTCCCAATGGTGAGCGGTTGGTTGCAATCTCTGGTCACAACCTGAACCAAGCGGACAGCCGGTTCTCAGTCTCGTATCCAGATTTTCGCGATTTCCATGATCAAAACGATTCGTTCGATCAGTTAGAGGCGGTTCGCAATCGTTCGGCTACAATAAGCGAGGCAACGAATCCGCCTGAACGATATAGCGGAGCCCATGTAACGACTGGGCTCTTTGATATGCTAAAGACACAGCCTATGATGGGTCGTGGTTTCTGGCCTGAAGATGGACTGCCCGATGCAGCCAAGGTTCTGTTGATCAGTCACAATGTCTGGCAGAATCGTTATGCGGGAGCACGGGAAGTAGTGGGTCGTGAGGTCAGGCTAGATGGGCGGCCGGCCACGATTGTTGGAGTTATGCCTGAGGGATTCCAGTTTCCTAGTAACCAGAATGTTTGGACACCTATTATTGAGACGTCAGAAGCGGAGGATCGGAGCCGACGTATTCTGAATGTGTTTGGTATGCTGAAGGAAGATGTGGAGTTGGCTTCGGCAGGCGCTGACCTCGCAACGATAGCTCATCGAATTGCTTCTGATTATCCGGATGACAACAAGGATATCAGCGTGATGGCGCTTACGTTTCACGAGCACTATAATGGAGGCACTATTCGGAACGTGTTTTTGGTGATGCTGGGAGCGGTCGGCTTCGTATTGCTAATCGCTTGCTCAAACGTAGCTAACATGATGCTGAGCCGCGCGATTTCGCGACGTCATGAAATTTCGGTTCGAACCTCATTAGGTGCGGCGCGTTGGCAGCTTATTCGGCAACTTCTGATTGAGAGTGTAGCTCTGAGTATTCTGGGTGGGCTTCTTGGACTTGGGCTGGCGCTGTTTGGCATTCACGCGTTTGACCAAGCTACTCAGAATGTGGGCAAACCCTACTGGATAGTGTTTGAAATGGACTATCGCGTGTTCGCCTACTTCGCTGTTATCTGTGTATTGAGCGGGATCGTTTTTGGGCTTACGCCTGCTTTGAGAGCGACGCGTATGGATGTTGTAACTACATTGAAGGATTCCGGTCGGGGTACTAGTAGCCATCGTGGCGGAAAGCTTACCTCGGCATTGGTCGTTTTCCAGTTCGCACTGACTACGATTCTTCTTTCGGGCGCAGGACTGATGGTTCGAAGCTATTTTGTGGCTCAATCGATTAACGAATTCGTTCCGACTGAGAATATATTCACGGTTCGGGTGAATCTGCCTGGTGGCAAAGGGAAGCCCTACAGCGAAACAAGCGCGCGTTTGAATTTCCACGAATCCTTGTTTGAGCGAATTAGGACTATCCCGGGAGTAGTTGCTGTTGCGGGGGCGTCGAATCTGCCGGGATTGGGGGCGAGTAGTCGCCGTGTCGAGATTGACGGTCGACCTGAAGAAATAGCAAGTGAAGCCCCCCGGGCTTCGTTTGTCGTCCGGACGAAAGATTACCATTCCACGATAGGGCTGTCCCTTATCCGAGGTGAGGACTTTGGCGACTTCATTCAAGAAGAAGGCGATCAAGTGGCGATTGCCACCAATGAATTTGCGCAACACTTTTGGCCAGGCGAATCGGCGATAGGGAAACGGTTTCGCTTTTTCGAGGATGGGGAAGCAGGGTCATGGGCGACGGTTATTGGAGTTTCTGGGGATCTCGACCAGGATCCTTCAGACCGGGATTTTGAGCCTGTTGTTTTCTTGCCGCATCAACAAAGGTCCGCGAGTGGACTGACTATAGCAATAAGAACTACCGGTGATGCGGCCGCGCTCGCTCGACCCGTGCGTCGGATGGTGCAGGAGCTTGATCAAGACTTGCCGCTTTTCGAAGCCCGAACGCTTCAGGAAGCGATCAACGGGCAATTTTGGTTTCTCAAAACGTTTGGAACCCTCTTCCTTTCATTTGCAATGATCGGACTCGTTATTGCAGCGGTGGGTATATACGGAGTGATCGCTCAATCAACCGCTCAGCGCACACAGGAAATTGGTATCCGCATGGCCCTTGGCGCTTCCGCGAGAAGGATTCTCAAACGGGTGCTCGCCCGCGGTCTCATTCAAATGGCAATCGGACTCGGCTTAGGTCTTATAGGAGCATTCGCTGCCAATACGCTCATGAGCGAACTGACGCTTGCCAGTGTTTCGCCGCATGACCCGCTGGTGTTTATCGTCATTGGGACGATCATTGTATTGGTCGGCCTGCTCGCGTGTTGGGCCCCTGCTAGACGAGCGGCTCTCCTCGAACCATCAACCGCGTTGCGACATGATTGAGAATATAGAAATAATGATTGTCCGCAAAGATCCGCAACCTCGAGTGAACTTTCTGTGTAGTAGTGTGAGTGAAACGTTTAGGTCGAAAAAATTCTTTCCCCTTGACATCCTATGGGAAGAGCGTTCCCATAGAGAAACTATAGGAGAGAATTCATCATGAAAAAGGACCGGAAAGATTTATTGCAGGGCACGCTTGATCTGCTCATTTTGCGGACGCTACAGAGAGGCAAGCAGCATGGTTGGGGCATCTCTCAGGTGATTGGTTTCAGATCTAGGGAGACGTTAAATATTAAAGAGGGGTCGCTGTATCCAGCGCTCCATAGGCTAGAACGGCAGGGGTGGATCGAGTCGGACTGGGGATTGTCCGAAAACAACCGGAAGGCGAAGTACTATAAGCTAACTCGCGCTGGACGGAAACAGCTCGAAGAGGAGACCGCGTATTGGGACCAGTTCGTGTCTTCGGTATCGCTTGTATTGAGTGTGTAGGTACATAGTGGGATTATAGATGGATGTTCAACGTGAAGATGTAGCCGAGAGGCGAAGGAAGCGTCGCCTGATAATGATTGGCTCGTCGGTGGCTGTGGTAGCGGCATTGGGTTTCGGGCTTAGTCAGCTGAAGCCGCCGGTGTATCGAGTGGACGAGAGTTCAGTGTGGGTGGAAACCGTGAAGCGGGGAGAGCTCTTGCGGGAGGTCAGCGGCATCGGGACATTAGTTCCGGAGAGCAATCGCCTGATAACGGCCAATAGCAACGGGGTCGTTGAAGAGCTTCTCATTTACCCTGGGACTGCCGTGGATCCGGATTCGGTGATTCTGGTAATGAGCAATTCTCAGCTTGTCCTTGACGCGGAGAGCGCGCGGTACGACCTTGCGGCGGCGGAAGCGGACTTCACCGGATTTAAAATCCAGCTTGAGGGATCGCTGCTTCAGATGGAGGCTCAGTTGACTCAGCTCAAGGCGTCATTTGAGCAAGCCAAGCTTCAAGCGGACGTGAACGAGAAGCTGTTTGAAGAGGGTCTAGTGGCGGAGCTCACGTTTCTTCAATCAAAGCTGAACGCGACGCAATTCAAGGAGCGCGTGGATTTGGAGCAGAGGCGCTTCGATTTTCAGGCATCTTCAAACGAATCGCAAATCGCCACTCAAGCGGCAGGACTGCAAAGCCTGCACGGCCGTTTTGGTCTGCTCCAGGATCAGGTGGAAGCGCTGCGCGTGAAAGCGGGATCCAAAGGCGTTTTGCAGCGATTGCTCGTAGAGGAAGGGCAGCAAGTCGGTCCGGGGACGGTGCTGGCGCAAGCGGCGGATCCGAATAGATTGAAAGCGGTTATCCAGATTTCGGAGACGCAAGCGAAGGACATCAGCATCGGCCAAAGCGCGAAGATCGACACACGTAATGGCATTGTCGACGGACGCGTCAAGCGAGTCGATCCTTCGGTGGTCAATGGAACGGTCGCAGTAGATATAGAGCTGACTGGGGACTTACCCAGAGGGGCTCGCCCCGACCTTACGGTCCAGGGAAACATCGAGTTAGAGAAAATGGCCGATGTTATCTATGTCGCCCGCCCCGCATTTCCCCGGGAGAACAGCTCCATGGGTATTTATAAATTTGAATTGGATGGATCTTATGCCATCCGGACAACCGTCCATTTTGGCAGAAGCTCAGTCAGTGCCATCGAAGTCGTTTCGGGACTGCAACCGGGCGACAGAATCATTGCCTCGGATACGTCGCAATTTGAAAACCATAACAGAGTCCAAATCCAATAATATTATGTATACTCAAACCCAAACAGTCATCAAGCTGGATAATATCAGCAAAGTATTTCTAACCGACGAGCTGGAGACCCATGCTCTCAACAACGTGTCCTTCGAGATCGAAGACGGGCAGTTCGTTGCGATCAACGGACCTTCCGGCTGCGGGAAATCCACGCTGTTGTCGATTCTCGGTTTGCTGGATAAGCCCACTAACGGAGAGTACCTGCTGGGCGGCCGGCAAGTAGCGGGCCTGTCCCAAGCGGAAATGGCGAAGATCCGGAATCGCGAGGTTGGATTTATTTTTCAGAGCTTCAATTTGATCGGGGACCTATCAGTCTATGAGAACGTCGAACTCCCCTTGACCTATCGGGGGATGAAGTCGAGCCATCGAAAGAAACTGGCAGAGGAGGCCCTAGAGAAAGTCGGCATGGCCCACCGAATGAAGCACTTGCCGAGCCAGCTATCCGGCGGCCAGCAGCAGCGTGTTGCGGTCGCTCGCGCTTTGGCAGGCAAACCGCAAATTCTTCTGGCGGACGAGCCGACCGGAAACCTGGACTCCAAGAATGGCGAAGCGGTGATGGAGCTATTGAAGGACTTGAACGACGAGGGAGCGACCATTTGCATGGTGACGCACGACGAGCGCTATTCGACCTTCGCAACGCAGACGATCCACCTGTTCGACGGTGAGCTTGTGGACGCGATTCCAGTGTCGGTTTGACTGGATTTCTGGATACGCAGTATGAGCATGACGATGGTAGGGCTGCTTATCCCTAAGCAGCTGAGGACAAGAGGTAAAGCACGGCTGCTTAGGGATAAGCAGCCCTACCATCGTGCAGTATATAAGGTTTCCTTTCTATTATTGGGGCTGCTTTTTTTCGGCCTCGTTACCCAGGCTGCGAGCTCTACGTTTCTCCTGACAAAAGAGGAAGCTCTTACGCGGGCATTGGAGAGAAATCTCCGTATCAAAATTGAACGGTCACAGGTCGATATAGCGAAGGATGGCATCGATCTTGAGAAGGGAGCTTACGATCCGGAGATTCGCGCGAACTTCGAAACAACTCGTATCGAGAATCAGGATGCGGATTCGCTTTCCGTGTCCGCGGAGGGATTGTTGCCGACAGGCGGGACCTACGGTCTCAATCTTTCGTCGGACGAAAGTTTCGCCCCTGGCGGCGGCTTCAACTCGTTCGCGGGAGCGACCTTTCGGCAGCCGCTGCTTCGGAATTTCGGGTTATCGAATAGTTTGGCCGCGTTGAGAATCGCGCGCCGTCAGTTCGATCTGAGCGAATGGGAATACAAGCAGATGCTTTTGGATACGCTCGCCGCTACGATCTTCGCGTTTAACGATTTGTACGAAGCTCAGCAAAATCTAGTTAGTTCTGAGCGCAGTCGCGATTTGGCCCAGCAGTTGGTGAACGACAACAATAAGCGCGTGGAATTGGGTGTGATCGCGCCGCTCGATATTATTTCCGCGGAGGCACAACTCGCCACACGCATCGAGAGGGTATTGCAGGTGAGTAATGTAGTGAGGCGAGGGCAGAATCGGCTTAAGCAGCTTATTTTCGACAATGCCGAGGAGGCCTTGGCTGAGGACATCGAGGCAGAGGCGTATCGGGAGCCGGAAATCGAAATGGGTTTCGCGGAGTATCTCGTCAGCTTGCTCGAAAGCAGTCCCGACTTTCGGATTGGAGAGATAGCTTTGGAGATCGCTCGGCTGAGGATGCATCGCGACAAGAACCAGGCGCTGCCCTCATTGGATTTTATTGCTCAGTATGGTTTTAGTGGTTCCGGGAGTTCGCTTGAGGGAAGCTTAGACTCTGCTTTCTCGGGGGGGGAGAAGAGTTATACTCTCGGAGCCGCTATTCGTTATCCGATTCTGAATCGTTCGGCGCGCGCCCAACGCGCGATTTCCGAGCATCGGGAGCGGATCGCGGAGATCGATCTGCAGCGCTTGCGCCAAGCGATTCAGTTGGAATTTCATACTTCGTTTGAAGTGACGCAGACGAATTTCCGTAGAGTAGAGGCGACGCGCCAGGCTCGTGAGCTTGCCGAGAGGAGCCTCGAGGCAGAGGAGAAGAAACTAAATGCGGGTACGAGCTCCACTTTTTTTGTGCTCCGGCTCCAGAACGATTTAAGCTCCGCGGAGCTTCGCGAGATCTCTGCAACGACGAACTACAATCGCAGTGTTGCCGAGTTCAATCGGCTTCGAGGCGTTCTGGAGTAGGCGGCCAGGTAGGGAGGACCGGCTCGGTCCTCCAGCAATAGGCCTGTTGTCGGAGAACCGAGCCGGTTCTCCCTACCTCTATTGGCCCGTTGGCGAAGCGCTTAGTCGCGCGAATTGAGGGGTGGTTTCTAGACCGGATTGGGCTCGGTAGGTGTAGCGGGTGAGGTCGCCTTCGTCGGTTTCGGAAATGAGGACGGGGCTGAGGAAATCGGTCGCAAAAGCGAGGTCGCCGCTGAACTGAACCTCTGGGGAGATGGAACTGATGCTCGGGTCGGCTGTGTAGGAAAATACCAAATACATTGCGTTGTCGATTTCCATGATCTCGCTGATTGGCGATCGGGCGGATCCGGGGTCGCTAGCATCGGTGCGGGAGAGAAATTCGAGCCCGTTGGGGACACCGTCCTTGTCGGGATCGTCGCCGAGGGCGCGCTGGTTTTCGGGGACTCCTTGGGCGATGAGCGAATCGAGGAAGCCGAGAATGATTTCGACGAAAGCGTGGTCGCTTTCGACCGAGCCGCTAGCGGTGGTGACGGTGACGCTGTATTGGCCGGCGTCTGCTTCTTGGATGTTAGGCAAAGTGAAAGTGGCCTCAGTCGCGCCTGCGATGTCCGCGTCGCCGTGTTTCCATTGGTAGCTGATCATCTCTTCGCTGGTGGCGACAACGCTGAGGGAGAGTTCGCTGCCGGACTCGATGGTCTGAGCGGTTGGTTGGGTCGTGATAACGGGAGGATTGGCGGAAGGACCGGCGACTGAGTCGATGACGGAGCGGAATGTCGCGATGGGCGTGTTGAAGTCCAGGTAGCCCAAGCGGGAGAATAGCAATTCCCACTGCTGGTGGCTGGGAGAATTGGCGACGCCGCTGATGATGGCGAAGATCGGCTGATTGGATGGTTGGAATCGATTGGAGACGGCCCGATTGAAATCGTTGAGCACGAGGCCGAGGCTGAACTGGTTTATGAAGTTCTGAGTTTGAGTTTCCTGGCCTCCTTGCAGGTTTATCGCGACGTGCATAACTTCGACATCGTTGGGATTCCCTCCAAGGTCTCCGTAGTAGTCCACGATTCCAGGACCGATATCGGCCGCGGCGGCTTGGCAAAATACGCACCATTGAGCGAACCATTCGAGAAAGACGACTTTGCCTTCCATATCGTAGAGGCTGACTTCCTGGCCGTTGGCTCGGTTGATGAGCGTGAAATTCTCGACGATGTCACCGACCTCGTATTGCTGGGCGGATACATTGATAGTGGAGAAACCGGCGAGAAGCGCGAAGAGTAGCAGTATCGAGTATTTGGGCATAGGGCGAGTTTTGGACGGAGATTGATCGCGACCTTCTAGATAGAGGTGTTCGTTCACGCTAATATTCTCTGCTGAACGCGAGTTGGAATACTGTCCAATCCCGGTCTTTGTAGAGGTTTCCGAAGGCATCCACGTTGCCAGGTATTTCTTCGAATCGGGATCCTATAGGGGCGATGTAGAATCGGCCGTTCCATTTTTTGCCTGCCCATTTGACTCCGAGGCCGAGCTTGCGGCTGGTGACGCCAGGAGCGGCGGCCGTGAACAGGGAGTTTTCGATTTCGCCGGTGTCGGTATAGTATCGGCCATCCAAATACAGGGAAACGTTTTCGTTGACCTCGTATTCGATGGCCAGATTCGCGTAATGGGCGTCGAATTGCGGGTTTTCAGTCGAGGCTCCTGCTTGGGCTCTCGCGATCCAGCGTTCGCCGAGGGCCGCGTTCAAGGCGA
>JAJFLS010000661.1 GCA_021772595.1 Opitutales bacterium | reverse complement strand
TGCAGGGTCCGCACCAGGGCGCCCAGAAATCGACGAGCACGGGGTTGTCGGTCCCGTTGATCGTGTCTTTAAAGTTCTGTTCGTTTAGACTGATTATATCTGCCATGATCTTATAGCGTTGAATAAATTAAGTAGGCGAATGTCAGCGAAATCGCCGCGCACGTGAATGAGAGAAGGACGTTCTTTTTGCTGCCCTTGGATTCTCTCATGGAGTACTCTTCGAGCAATGTCAACGAACCGCCGTCGGCATTGCTTGCAAGGATCCGTTCTCCTTCTTCGAAATCGTCTTCATCGGTTTCGATCACCAACTCGTCCGCGATGCTGTCCCGCTTGAGGGAAAGCCCAGAGTTTCTTGGGTCTGGATCGGAGGGGTGTCGGTCGTTTGCCATGAGAGGATGGTGGGGAGAGCTCTTCGGTTCAAGAAGGCTGATTTTTGTCGAGCAGCTCGGAAAGGTGCTTGGGCTCGACGGTGGCAAGCGATTTGCCGTCTTTTCGGATATCTTCGACAGTCTTCATGACGGTCTCGGTCATGCGGTCATGAGTCTCCTCGGAACCGCCCACGATCGAGAACTCCTCGGCCTGGGTGATCCGTTTGTGCCCGTCTTGGTTGTCTAATCCCACACCGATCAGGTGGGCTTGCTGTACTTTCTGGTTTCGCACAGCCTCCAAACTGATTTATTTGAAGCTCGATTCAAGCACCTTTTCATCAGGCGCTTCGAGGGGCAAGTCCGAGACACTGTAGTCCTTGAGTGCCGATCGCAGGCGTTTAACGGCGTCAAACTACCTAGATCTAGCTCGTCAGCGAGATGACGCCTCCGCGCCAATCACTGCCCGGACGTAATTCAAGCCTAGCCCCATCCACAAAGGCGGTGGAGGCACTGGCGGGATCGGCCAATTCATGCTTGATGCGGTATTGTCGCTCCTGGGCGAGGGGGACGGAAACTTCAGCGGGCGCGTTTTCAAAGGTGTGCCAAACGACGAACGCCTCTCCCTCATAATGCGCAACAACCGCCTGCCAGCCAGACGGATGCCGATAAGATTTCCCCCATTCGCCGAATCGGCGAAAGTCGCTATTGGCAATGATAGGTGAAAGCTCCTGGTATAGATCAAGAGCCTGACGTGTAAGGGTCCATTGAACTTCGCTTAGATCCAGAATCTGCCCTGACAGGCAGAGCCTTCCGAGGAAGCCCGCTGCCAAGGAGTAGCAAATTCGCTGCGTGGAATCCTGCTTGCGCAGCACGGCCCACACTTGAGATTGTCGCGGCAATATGGCCCTGTGGACATTCGCAGCGACAATGGGGATTTCCGGCGTTTCATGCGCATCGGAAAAGCACCCCATGGCTGTCAAAGCCTGAAAAGAGGGTTCTAGTCGATGGCCGCCTGAAGAGCAGTTTTCTATAACCAATTCCGGCAATTCATTTCTTATCTTAGTTAGAAACGTTTGCACCCCTTCCAAGTGCTGCCGCAATCCCTCGCCAGGCGATTCGGATCCATCGCACCCAAGGCCAATCGTTTCGTTGTAGTCGATCTTTAGATACCCGAACCCATTGTCTCGCAAAAATGCTATAAGCTTTCGCGAAAGATAGTCATGTACCCAAGGATCACGAAAGTCCCAGAAGCGGCGGCTTCCCACTTGAAGCGGAACCCCATCTAGGTGTAGTTGATGCGCTGTCTCATCAAACGCTTCGGTCCCGGCGTTTACGACTTCGTGCTCGAACCAAATCCCTGGTATGAATCCCCTTTCTCTCAAAGCCGAGCAAGTCGCGCTTAATCCGTCTGGGAAGGCTTCTCGGTCCACTTCCCAATCTCCATTCTGCTGCGTCAGGACATCGGAATCTCGCCCAGCCCAGCCGTCGTCGATAACTATATATCTAGCTCCCGAATTCGCCAGCTTATCGGCAACCGCCAGCAAAGTCTCGTGAGTAGGGTTGCCCCAGCTTACACACCACTCATTGAATACGATAGGCATATCCCTTTCGATCGACGGTTGGACCAAAGCTGCGGGTCGCTGCATCGAGGTCAATCGATTCGTCAGCTCATCGAAGGAACCCGATACGCTAGCCAGCCGCGCTTCTGGCGAGGCGATCTCCATTCCAGGATCTAATGTCTTCCACCAGTGGCCGACTTCCCTATCAGCCAGTCCACCGGAAATTGATAGTTGGTCGTCACGGCGGTAGATCTCGATTTGCCAGGATCCGGGAGCTTCGATCTGAGCTCCCCAGAAAACTCCCGCTGCCCGATCTTCGATACCGATGAAAGGAAACCATCCGTTAACCGGCATCGATCCCGTCTGTCCGAAACGCTCGCAAGAAACACCTGTTCCGCTCCACGAGCGCTCAAGCTGCAACTCTTCGATCGACTGACACTCATGCCGCCCTTCGGCGCTCCATGCAGAGCGCAAGCGATGGGCAAACAAACGCTCAGAGGCATCGCCTCGATCAAACGGCGTAATCGCGCCGAGAGAAAATGCGCTGAGCATTTCGACCGTAATCGGCTGATCGCTTTCGTTGCGAAGGAACGTCTTAATGCGGACTCCCATTTCGCCTTCCGTATGGCTTAGCTTATGAATCACGCAGCATCCACGATCCGAATTCAATCGAGTCTTGATAACGGTATTCATTCCATCACGCGTGACTGAATGATCCTCTAGGCGCAGTTTCTTTATAGAGCGGCTATTCCTAAGAGAGCGCCCCTGAGAAAATCCTCCCGGACGCGCATCGCCACGGATATGTAGGTGAGCCAAAGGATCTATCTCTCGGGCAGGCATCGGTAGCCACGTCTCAGGAAGTTGGCCGATGCAATCTTCTTCAAGATTTTCACGCCATTCAACCCTATCCTTAAGACGAGAGCGAGGGACCATGATTAAGCCAGGAGCGCCATTATTCTCCCCAGATAGATAGATCGCTACTGTGTCGCCAAGCTCATATCGCGCGAGTTCCTTGTTGTTCATACTGTATAAAAACCCCCTTAAGGACTGTCCAATAAATGCGATTTCCCGCATTTCTTAATCCGGGACGGCGCCCGGACGCTACCCAATATTCGAGCGAAGCTCGTGAAAAGGTCGGGCCTGACTGCCAGGCAGGCCGCAATGATTGAGTCTTGTTGATGCACTGCGGACCGCCTGGCAGTCGGTCCCTACCTTTTGCGATCTAAAAGTGAAATTATTGGACATTCTTTTAGTTTTCGTCACTGACGATTGGTTTCATTGCCGAGCGGTCTGCGTTCAGTTGAGCGGTCAAGTCCGCTATGGTCGCGGCGTTTTCTGGGTCGCCCGCGATATTGAAATTCTCGCCTGGATCGTTTTGATGATCGAAAAGTTCCAGGCCACCCGCTTTGTGTTCGATTAGACGATAGCGATCGGTACGTACGGTCCGGGCACCTCCAAAATCGCTGAAGGCGGCTGTTTTCCAGGGGCGCGACGGATCTTCGAATAAGGGAACGAAGCTGGCCCCTTCGAGGTGAGAAGGCGGCTCGATGCTCGCTAGTTCGCATAGGCTAGGATAGATGTCTATCAGCTCGACCAAGGCGCGCGTTTTATTTCCTTGGGGCATCCATGGAACGGATACCATCATCGCGGCCCGAGTGCTCACTTCGTAGTTGGTATGCTTGGACCACCATCCGTGTTCGCCGAGATTCCAACCATGATCTCCCCACAGAACTACTACGGTATTGCGGTCTAGCTCAAGGCGTTCGAGTTCCGCTATCACTTTTCCTACTTGGGCGTCAGTAAAGCTGACACTGGCATAATAACCGTGGATCAGTTCGCGCGCTTTATCATCAGATACGGGACCCGAACCGGGAATATCGCCATAGCGTCGCAGCTCCTCCCACTCACTACGTGTCACTCCGTTGACCACATCTTGAGGGTTTGCAGGCAAAGGGATTTCGTCTCTTTTGTATAAATCCCAATATTTCTTAGGAGCGGCGAAGGGGAGGTGAGGGCGGTAAAATCCGACCGCAAGGAAAAAGGGTTTGTCGCTTTGCTTGAGTTCGTTGAGAGCTTCAATGGATTGAGCGGCGATAATGCCATCGGTATAGGTTTCATCTGGCACGTCCGCAATTTCGCAAGAGTTGGGACGCGGCACATCGTCCGTCAACTCGTTCTCGCGCTTGTATAAATAAGTATGAACCGTGTCTTTATTAGATTTCAATTGGTATCCTGAGCAATACCCGTGGCCTTCGTAAAAGCTATCCTCATACCGTTTGGTCCATCCTTCGGGATCGTCGTCGTTGGCGTGATAGATTTTACCGATCGAAATTGTGGTGTATCCATTGCCCTTGAAGAATTGGGGCATGGATACAGTGCCGGATGGCATTCGCTCATCGGAAAATTTCCAGGAGAAATCAAAACTCTCAGGACGGTATCCAGAAAGCACGCTCACTCGGGAAGGCATGCAAATGGCGCGTTGGCAATAGGCTCGCTCGAATAGCAATCCCGCTTCGGCAAGCCGGTCCATGTTAGGCGATTTGACGATCGGATTGCCGTAGCAATTCAGCTCGGGGCGAAGGTCATCGACTGAGATGAACAGAATATTTGGACTCTCTTTGGGTTTATCTGCAGCTGAAGCTTGGACTGAAACTCCCAAGGCTAGTGCAAGATTGATTAAAAAAAGAGTGATAAGATTATGCGTCATTGGTTATTGTTTACGGTTCTGATTCTAAAAGATCGCCCCGAAACCTGGGGCAGCGGGCATTGCAGTGAACTCTGAATGGACTAATCCTCCTCATTCCATTCAAAAGCCGGAGCGTCTCGATCGGCCACGATGACTTCGTAGCTCTCTTCGAATACCTCTCCTTCCTTTACGTCGACTTCCTCCTCATTGGAAGGCCCAACGCCTAGATAGGCGAAACCTTGTTTAATGGCGAACCAGGTGAAATCCTGGCTTTGCCTTAAGGTCAGCGCAGCGTATCGCTTCTCCCATTGTCCATCGATCTTGCCCCAGTAGGTTATCTCGGGAACCTTCAGTCCGCAGGCGCTCATTACACTCGTCTTCTGTCCCTCGACCTCGACGCCATTGAAGTTGCCGATAGGGAACGCCCATATCCAAGGAAGTCGGACGCCGAGGCCGTGGTAGTTGATCTTGCGTCCATCAGGGATCTCCAAAGACCACTCGCTCTTGATCAAGCGATGAGGCCGCAGCGATTCGCGGCGGCTCTTCCAGGTCCAGTGGTAGCCGTCGTCCTCGGTGTCGTAGCAGCAGGAAATGTATCGGTGCTCACGATACGTCTCAAGAGAACCGCTCTCCTCGCACCACAGCAGCTCTTGAACAACGCCGTCCTCGCTCGCTTCGGTTTTGATAACCTCCTGAATGCCGCAGCCGCCGCTGCCCGGATCCTCCTCCCAATAGTTCACGTCGGCGCAACGCAGCCCGTACATAAGCCCTTTATGGTGCCTGTGATCGCCGGGGCTGACTATCGTCGTATTGTATCCCCTTGGCGTATATAGAGACTTGAGGTACGGTTTAAACCGGTCGTTGAGCACATACTCGCCAGCGACTTGCCCATCATGTTGAAAAACCGCGCAATCTTCATTTAATTGAATATCCATCACTATCTCTTTTTCACTGCCACTGCCTGTCCACCGCATTTCATGCTTTCATATATCGCCTCTACGGTTGCTATCGTATTGAAATTGTCTGCGATACTGCTCATCAGGGTTTCGCCTTTTTCCACGGCGTCGGCGAATGCGAGCAGTTGCGTTATGAAACTACCCGGATAAATCGACAAAGGATCGTCGTTGGGAACATCTTGTATATTCTTAAATTGGTGATCCCAACCGTCCGGCGCGTCGCCATTCATAGATGCATATTGCCAACCGTTGGTATTGCCGATGTACCCGTTTTCACCAATCATGCTGAAGATTTCGTTTGGCTGGATCGTCTTGCGGGCCAAGAAATTTCCGTGAAGCGTTCCGACGGCGCCATTCGACATCTTGAGCAATGCGCAACAGGTCGACTCCGCGCCGTTTTTGAAGGGCGCATCGATGCGGCCATGGGCTTGCGCTTCTACATAGTCCAGTCCTGAAAGATAGCGGATCAGATCGATGTAGTGTATCATCAAACTTAGGACGACGCCTCCGCCGGCCCGCTCTTTGTCAAGAGCCCAAAAGTCGGCGTTCTTGTCGGATTTAGTAGCGATCCAAGCCTCGATATTCTGCCAGCCGCGCATATCGAACGATCGAAGCTCGCCAAATTCTTCGGGCTTTTCGTCCAACCATCTTCTGAGCCATCTAGCCTCGCTCGCATAACGTCTATTCTGGCCCGCTACCAGCAAGACGTTGTTGGCTTCGGACAATTCCAATAACTGTTGAGCCTCTGATAGATTATTGCAAATCGGCTTCTCCACGAGGGCCGGAATGCCCGCTTCCACGCATGTTTTCGCTTGTGTAAAATGCAAGAAGTGCGGCGTGGTGATCAGAGCCGAGTCGATATTGGATCGCTCGTTGCGAATCGCTTCTTCGAAGTCCGAATAGGTTTTCGCTGGAGCGATGTTCTTAAACCGCTCCGCGACGGTGTGGCTAGCCAAATCCGATTGATCGCAGACAACTGAGAGCCGCACACGATCAGGATGATTTTCGAAGGCCAAGAGGTGGGCTTCCGTAATTCCACCGCAGCCGATAATGATAAAGTTTAGAGGTGATTTAGACATGATACTTTTGTGGCAGATCACAATCTGCGTTCAGTTCGTATGCGATGCTCATTTATTTCCCTGCTGAGCGAGCAAGAGCATATTCTTGCCATATTGCCTTGGCGAGACACCGCGGGAATTCTTAAATGCAGCGCTGAATGCGGAGACGGTTTCGTATCCGATGTGCTCCGCTATTTCAGCAATGGCGTATTCTTTCGACTCAATCATTTCAGCGGCTTTAGCGATACGCGATTCCAATAGAAAGCTTCCCATGCTAACCCCGAAGGATTCGCGAAAAACTAGTCTCAAGTTGCTCTCCGACATGTCTAGCAAATCGGCAACTTCTTTTATATTCACGATCTTGTTCGACTCTCTAACGAAGTTCGAAATCTGCTTGATCAGCTCAATGCTGTCGCGCTTGCTTTCTTCGGCGCTTGCTTTTCTTGAAGGCACCTTATCGCATAGTAGAAGCGATCTCAGATGCTGCGCCAGGCGGTAGGAGACTTCTCCGACGTGAGAGCGGGCGTTGTTCTTCAGCGCCAACCGATACGTTTTTGTCAATTCGCAAAATTCCCCAAAGAGTTCGTTCTCTAGAACGCGGGGAGACCCAAGCAGTGGTTCCAAGCCATCACTACAGGCTAGATCGAATTGCATGAGGCAACACTTGAATGTATCCACTTCTTCAACATCGTAGAAGTGGTGAAATTCTCTTGGAAAGGCCAGCACTGACTCTCCTGGCTTTAGTGAAAATGCATTGTCTTGAATCGCAATGGAGAACTCCCCATCGAGGGCGGTAATCATATCGAACCGATCCGTGTAGTTGGCCGTTGTCGCTTTTGAGCGCAAGCCCTCGCTCGACCGTACGTACATCGTCACATTGCTAGGGATGATGTCGCGATCTTCAGGCAGACCGTGGAATACGTCCTTCGGATTTTTAAAGCCTTCAAGCGCTTTGCAGCAATTCGCTATGCCGCTTGATTGATCTTGGATTGATTGGGAATCACTCATGAGTCTGTTTCGTAGGCACCATCATCTGGGAGAACTCGTTCGGTCAAAGCGCTTTGCAGGGGAATATCGTTTTGTTCAGAAGGGGAATGCGACGGGCTTGTTTTCGTCAATTTTCGGTAGAGTTTAGCATATGCGACGACGCTGGCTAATGAAACGGCGAGGTAGGAAATGAAATAGGTCCAATTAAGCGTGATCGCATATCCTATGGAGATTAATAATCCGTAGAGCGCTGCCATTCCAATCAGCAAGGTCGCGACTATTGTTAGCGAGGATTCCGCTTTCGGGCAATCTTCTGCGCAAAGGCGCCTGATTCGCGACCAGCCAGGTCCAGGAATGTTCGCCTTCTTGTAGAATGCGATAAGCACGCTGTCATCCTCGGGTTTGGTCATGAGCGTTACGAAAATCCAGACAGCAGTTGTCCCGGCCAATATAGTTAGCAGCCGTTGACCATAGAACTCGAAACTGTCGGTCGAATAAAATATATTCCCCTCTGCCGAAAGGACTTTGTTGACGAAAAATGCAATAGCGAACGAACTTACGATGGCAGTGATTTCCGACCAAATATTGGTTCGGGACCACAGCCATCTAGCCATCAAAACCAGCGTGCCACCGATTAGATATTGGGGCACGATCACGAGCATTTCCGTGATGTTTTCAAATTGAAATGCAAACCATCCTCCGAAAACCAGCAAACACACTGATATGATACGCGAGACCCAAACATAGTGCGTCTTCGATTCGCTGGGTTTGATGAAACGTCGATAGAAATCGTTAACCATGAACGACGAGCCCCAGTTCATGATTGTAGATATGGTCGACATAAAAGCGGCAATCATAGCAGCGCCCATCAATCCCCTGAATCCGGTAGGCATAAGCTTATTGATCATCGCGGGATAGATCTCTTGCGAATGGCCCAGTCCCGCGGCGGCATCGGTAGATCCGAGCACGATCATCGAAGCGACTCCCGTTATGATCCAGGGCCAACCATTGAGCACGTAATAGCAAAATGCGAACCATAGAGTAGAGTAGGACGCGTTCTTTTCATCCTTAGATGCGTAAACTCTTTGTCCTAAGAAACCGCTTGCGGTCGCCAAGTCTAGACTGAACACCAGCGACCAGCCGATGATGAGAGCCCATGAGTAGTTGGGATTCCATGCGCTTGGGTCGGGAATCACGCGCATCTCGGAACCGCTCCACTCGGTGATTTGCTTGATCTGCTCGTTCATGGCGGCGAGTCCGCCGCAGGCATCCACCGCTGTGTAGGCAAGAAAAAGAGTCCCTGCGGTCGCTACGAAATATTGAATGAAATCCGTCGCCACCACTCCCCACATTCCGGAACTGGCCGAGTAGATCATCACGATGACAAGAAAAATGGATACGCCCCAGACCTTGTCGATCCCAAGCAAGCTCTCTACCACGACGCCCATGGCCAAGGTGACCCAGCCCATGATGAGAGCTGCCTTTATCAACCCTCCATAGATGGCGTTGAATCCGCGAAAAATAGCAGCGGGCTTTCCGCTATACCTCATCTCGATTAGCTCGATTTCCGTCATCACATTGACGCGTCGCCACAATCGGACGAAAAGAACGGCAGCCAGGATGACTCCAAACCCAGGAGTAAAAAACAGGAAACCTGCATCCATTCCGAATTGGCGCACATTCGCTGTATGAAATAGTGGCGTGTCCGCCGCGAACATTGTCGCAACCATGGAAGTACCCGCAACCCACCAAGGCAGAGACCTTCCAGCGAGAAAGTAATCATCGATACTGCTGCTGGCCTTTTTGACAAACAGCATCCCGACAATTAGAACCGCAACGAAATATGCGACGACGACAAGCCAATCAATTAGGCCGAATGCGGAATCTGGATTGAGCATGCTTTTCTAATGCGTAGATAGTGAGGCGATTAATTAATACTACAGTCTGGATGGCCAAAAAATAGGGAGAGAGCCAGTATAATACGACTCTCTCCCATGATTAGGTTTTCAAGAATCAATAACCCATTGAAACTACATCCTGTGTGTTACTAAAAATCGAACTTCATAGACGCTAGGAATCGCCTTGGTTCATTCAGCTTCGCTCCGCCTTTGAGGTAAACCTCGTCACTGAGATTCAATACATTCAACTGGAGGACAGTGTCTTGGCCGAAGATCTTCGTTGGATATTGCATCATCGCATCAAGTCGAGTGTATCCATCTTCTGTGATGAATCGAGCGTCGTAGCCAGGGCTGTTTTGAATGGGCCCGTTGCGTTTGAACCCTCCTAATCCGAAGGTCAAGCCATCCCATTGGCTCTCAGTGAACGTGTAAGTCGCCCAAGCCGATAGATGAAGTTCGGCGGCGCCCACAAGAGGATAGCCGGATTGGTCGGTTATGCCGTCGCTCGCGAATTCCTTGGTGACCCTAGCGTCTTGTGAGGAGGCACTGAATATCAAGTTGAAGTTCTCGTTTGGCGTGTAGAAAAGCTCCAAATCCACGCCGTCGCTTTTCTGCTCTCCAGCTAGAGTGATTCTTACGATGGAGCCATCGAACACTCCGGTCGGGACATTGGATCG
>JAJFLS010000067.1 GCA_021772595.1 Opitutales bacterium | reverse complement strand
CCTATTCATCAGCTACTTATGAAAAAGCATACAAGAGATTCAAATGTTGATATTTCTAACCAGTTGATATTCAAGGACCTTTAACTGGACACTAGTGAATGAAACTACCAAATCAGTAGTCGTACTTCTGCGGTACTTTCGGATAAGCGTTCACGAAGCCGTCGCGATTGGGCATCTGGACCTTTGGTAAGGTTTCCGCGTTGATCACGGTTCCCGGCTCCAGGATTCCATTGATATCCAGCAGATAGGCTGTGATCGCATAGTAGTCGTCGTTCGTAAGCGACATCGGCGCGATGTAAGGCATGGAGCGACGGATGTAGTTGAATATCGTCGGCGCGTAAGGCCAGTAGCTGCCAATGGTTTTCAAGGGCGTGTCGTCTGTCAGACTGCCCTGACCCCCTACCAGAGGAACCGCCGTGAGGCCTGCTCCCTCGATACCATGGCAGGCGATGCAGTGGATGTTGAAAAGCTCTTTGCCTTCGACCGCTGTACCGCTGCCCGCAGGCAGGTTCTCGCCATCGGGAAACACCGACCAGAAGACTTGCGCTATGTCCGTCTCGGTTGCCGGAATACCGAGTTCGGGCGTTTCGGCGGCGTTCACGCAGGTAGCGAGGGCGATCGCAATAGTGAGTATCCAATTACGCGTATACATGAGCGATTCCTCCGTTTGCATCCACGCCCCAACTGTGAATAGCGTGGTAGTGATAGTGCCCATGCTTGCCACGAGCATCAAGAAGTTGGGTTCGAGTCGGCTGAACGCGTCCCGTTTCGTCAGTGGCGCGGCTCTGCAAGATCGCCGGAGAGCCGTCCCAGCGCCACGGCAAGCGGAAACGCGTCAGCATGATCGGCAGCACCGGCCCCTGCAGCTCGGCTTCCGCCCAGGTGGCGCCACCATCGGCTGACACCTCCACTTTTCGAATACGTCCACTGCCGGACCAAGCGAGGCCGGTCACTTCGTAGACGGCATTCTTCTTCGGCAGAACGGTCGCGTTGGACGGGCGCGTGATGACCGACTTCACTTCCAGCTTCAGCGAGAACTGCAAGGCTTTGCCGTCGGGCATGAGGTCGGTGTAATTCGCCGTTTCAAACTTCGTCATGGCAGGTCGGTCGGTCACCCGCAGCGAGCGCAGCCATTTGACGCTGGTATTGCCTTCGAATCCCGGGTTGTACAGCCGCATCGGATAGCCCTGCCCAGGCCGAAGGCGCTCGCCGTTCTGATACAAGGCGATGAAAGAGTCGTCCATCGCTTTTTCCATCGGAATGCTGCGACTCAAGGTACCCGAATCCGCGCCTTCGGCGATGATCCACTTGCCTTCCGCTTGCACGCCCGCTTCGTCGAGTAGGGCGGCCAGCGAAACTCCAGACCACTCGGAGCCCGAGAGCAGGCCGTGCGACTCATCGAGCAAGAGATCCCCTGGCTCGTCCTCCCACAAGAGCCAACTATTACCCGAGCATTCCATAAAATGGCTCCGTGTCACAGTCGGGTAGAAATCGAGCGTTTCCGTAGTGAATTTGAGGGGTCGATCGACCATTCCGTGAATCACGAGAGTATGGCGGTCGGGATCGATGTCCGGAATACCGTGATGATTGATTTCGAAATGCAACCCGCTCGGCGTATAGGTCCCCGTCAGTCCCTGGTGCGGAGTGTACGCACTCGAGCTTCCCGCAATCGTGTTGCCTTCCGGCCATAGTCCCGGTGGATCAATCCGCCGCGCTAGCTGCTCATAATTCGAAGGACTCCCGTAGCTCTGCGCACCCTGGCCAGGCGCGAGCAGCCATGGAAGTTGACCCTCCCCGACCGGATTCGCCAAAACCGGCGCAGCCAGAGTGCCCACTCCTCCGAGCGCAAGCGATTTCATGAAAAGCCGCCTATCGAGCAAGCCGTTTGCAGCCACCGGCGGCAAGTCATCTAGTTGATCTTGTTTAGTCATCATACTTCTTCTTTCAAATTGATTCATTCTAGTATTTTGCTAATAGGAAATTGCTTTTGCGAAGGGCCGCCGAGCGCAGCTTTAATAGTCGTACTTCCGCGGTACTTTCGGGTAGGCGTTTACAAAGCCGTCGCGGTTCGGCATGCGGACCTTTGGTAGGGTCTCCGCATTGACCACACTTCCCGGCTCCAGGATGCCATTGAGTTCCAGGAGATAGGCCGTGACCGCATAGTAGTCGTCGTTCGAAAGCGACATCGGCGCGATGTAAGGCATGGAGCGACGAATATATTTGAATATTGTCGGAGCGTAAGGCCTGTAGCTGCCGATCGTCTTCAAGGGCGTATCCGTTGCCAGACTACCCTGCCCCCCGACCAGGGCTACCGCCGTGAGGCCTGCCCCCTCGATGCCATGGCAGGCGATGCAGTAGATGTTGAAAAGCGCCTTGCCATCGACGGCTAAACCGCTGCCCGCTGGCAGGTTTTCGCCATCGGGAAACACCGACCAGAACACTTGCTCTATGTCCGCTTCGCTGGCCGGCTGGCCGAGTTCGGGCGTATCAGCGCCGTCTACGCAGGTCGTGAGGGCGATCGTTAAAAACAGTATCCAATTACGCATATACATGAGCGATTCCTCCGTTTTCATCCACGCTCCAGCTGTGTATTGCGTGGTAATGGTAGTGGCCATGCTTGCCTCGAGCATCGAGGAGCTGGGTCCGGGTGGGCTGCAAGCGTCCGGTCTCGTCGGTGGCGCGGCTCTGCAAGATCGCCGGAGAACCATCCCAGCGCCACGGGAGACGGAACCGCGTCAACATGATCGGCAGCACCGGCCCCTGCAGTTCCGCTTCCGCCCAGGTGGCGCCGCCATCCGCAGACACCTCCACTTTTCGGATACGGCCACTGCCGGACCAGGCCAGGCCGGTCACTTCGTAGACGGCATTCTTCTTGGGCAAAACGGTCGCGTTGGACGGGCGCGTGATGACCGACTTCACTTCCAGCTTCAGCGAGAACTGCAAGGCTTTGCCGTCGGGCATGAGATCGGTGTAATTCGCCGTTTCGAACTTCGTCATGGCAGGTCGGTCAGTCACTCGCAGCGACCGCAGCCACTTGACGCTGGTATTGCCTTCGAATCCCGGATTGAACAGCCGCATCGGATAACCCTGGCCAGGTCGAAGGCGCTCGCCGTTCTGATACAAAGCGATAAAGGAGTCGTCCATCGCCTTTTCCATGGGAATGCTGCGACTCAAGGAGCCCGAGTCCGCGCCTTCGGCGATGATCCACTTGCCTTCCGCTTGCACGCCCGCTTCATCAAGCAGGGTGGCAAGAGAGACTCCCGTCCACTCGGAACCTGAAAGCAGACCGTGGGTCTGGTCGAGCAATGCATCAATCGGCTCGTCTGCCCATAGAGCCCCACTGTTACCCGAGCACTCTAGGAAATGGCTCCGCGTCAGAGTCGGATAATAATCGAGCGATTCGACAGTAAATTTGAGAGGTCTATCAACCATTCCGTGAATCACTAGGCTGTGCAGATTGGGATCGATGTCCGGAATACCGTGATGATTGACTTCGAAATGCAAGCCGCTCGGCGTATACGTTCCGGTCAATCCCTGATGCGGTGTGAATGCGAGACCTTGAATTGTGGCGCCGAGCGGCCACTGTGGTTTAATCCAACGCACTAGCTGCTCATGCCTCGAAGGCGTGCCGTAGCCCTGCGCTCCTTGGCCGGGCGCGAGCAGCCATGAGGGTTGGTCCTTGCCGACCGGGTCCGCCAAGACCGGCACCGTCAGTGCTCCCACCCCTCCGGCCGCAATCGATTTCATGAACAAGCGCCGATCGAGCAAACCATTCGCGGCCACCGGTGGCAGGCTGTCCATCAGATCTCGTTCAGACATCGCGCACTCCTCCGGAGAAATGTTTTTCGGAAAGCGTCAGCCCGTCGATTTGTCTTAAGGGCAATCCGTCGAAAAGAATCTAAAAACGCCGGGGCGTAGGAATTCGCATAAAAGAAGAACGCAGATTTCATAGATTCGAACGACTGAGGGGTTCATTGGCGTAAGAACAGGAGAATCTTTGTTAAAGAAATAGTGGATGATCCCATATGTCAATTGCTTGCACGTGCGGAGCGTAATCCGCCTAGCTTTCAGCATAGATACGCCTAGTCGGCTATACAGTGTCGAGTTCAACTGACAAGATTCCGGCCAAGAAGCGTCTGCTTCACGTTTGAATGCCTCTATCAATGGGTGGCACTTACCTTTTGACTTCGCATGTCGAACGCAGGCATCCTTCCCCATGGTCGATAAGATCTCAAAGCTCCATCGATCCTGGGTGATGAGTCGTGTGCCGGGCAAAAACACGAAGCCCGAACGCATCGCCCGCAGCCTGCTTCACCAGCTCGGCTATCGATTCACCGTCAACGGCCCCAAGAACAAGAAGCTGCCCGGAAAGCCCGACATTGTTCTCCCGAAATACAAAACCGCGGTCTTTGTCCACGGATGCTTCTGGCATCGGCACCGAAACTGCAAAACCGCGACCACTCCGAAAACCAATACGGAATACTGGCTGCCCAAGTTCGACCGAAACGTCCAGCGCGACCGAAAAAACCAGCGCGATCTAAAAGCCATGGGCTGGCAAGTCATCGTCATCTGGGAATGCGAACTCAAGAATCTGGATACAGTAGCCGCTCACCTTATCGCGAAGCTCCCGCGTGAAACGCTCTACACCTTCCCCGATGACATGGACGACGAAGCGCTCGTCGCCGAAAACCAAG
>JAJFLS010000660.1 GCA_021772595.1 Opitutales bacterium | reverse complement strand
CAAGCCACGTCGCAAGAATAAGGACGGAAAGTCGGTGACGGCCCGGTTGTACCGGGGCCGTTATCGGCTGGACGGCGATTTTACGATTACGGATGTCCCTCTTGGCACCGGAGACAAGCAGGTCGCGGAGAAGAAACTCAGTGAGATGGTCTGGGACAAGGAGCAGGAGCGAGCGGGCATCGTCGCTCCGAAACTGCAGCGAAGCTCCGCTTCGAAGTTATTGGAGAAGCACCTTGCCGACTTCGTGAGCGATTTGGAGATTCAGGGACGGAGCGAGGCGTACATCAAGCGTATCAATTCCCGAAACCGGCGTATGTTCGACGAATGCCAATGGAGGTTTTTCAAAGACGTGACGCCCGATAGCTTCATCTCGTGGCGGTCGCTACAGAAGGCCGCGGCTCCCAAGACACTAAATGAATACCTGAATGCGATTTCGGCGCTGCTCAACTGGTGTGTGAAAAACGGGCGATTGATGACTAATTCCCTATTGAAAGTCACTAAGGTTGAAATACGCGGCAAACAGCAAAAGCGACGGGCGTTCACCGATGACGAGCTCGACCTTCTGATCGAGGCGGCTCCTCAGCGTCGCCTGCTTTATTTGACTGCGGCTTACACCGGGCTTCGCTTGAACGAGTGCAGGCAGTTGGTGGTATTGGATGTTCATCTTGGGGATGCTAATCCTCATTTCAAGGTTCGCTCTTCGACGACCAAGAACAAGAAGGATGCCCCCGTGCCGATCCATTCGGGATTGATCGCAGAGCTTGCCACCGTTCTGGTCGATAAGGAGCCCGGTGACCACCTATTCAAAATCCCCAGAAATCCGTATGTGAATTTCAACCGGGACCTGAAGAAGGCCGGAATCGATAAATTCGACGCACTGAACCGGAAGGTCGATTTCCATGCCCTGCGGTACACCTTCGCCACGAAGCTCGCGAGAAGCGGCGTGTCTCAACGACTGGCCCAGGAGCTGATGCGTCACAGCGACCCGAAGCTGACATCCCAGATATACACGGACGCTTCCCAGCTCCCGACATTCAACGCGGTGGAGTCCCTGGAGTGGCGGGGTTCGGCTGGCGAGGTGGACCAAGCCAAGCGCGCACAAATAGACTCACAAAGTTTAGACTTTGGGGGTCATTTACCGTCATCGAATGGCTCAACCAATGGCCGAATTGATGACATGGAAGACGTTGAAGACGAGGCGGATAGCCCCGAATTGGCGGGGCCTGTCGCGGCTGGTCATTTGGTGCCCAGGGGGGGACTCGAACCCCCACACCTTGCGATACCAGATCCTAAATCTGGCGTGTCTACCAATTCCACCACCTAGGCATGTGTAGGATTAAAGGGTGCAAACAGATGCGTTTTTATTTCTTTGGCAAACTTTTTTATCGATTGCGACGGGTTTTCAGCTTTCGGGCGATTTCGAGGATGAGGGTTTCAGTCTCGTCCCAGCCGATGCAGCTGTCGGTGATCGATTGGCCGTAGGCGTGCGCTCCTCCAGCTTGGAAGTTCTGACTTCCTTCGAGGAGATTGCTTTCGAGCATGAGTCCGGCGATTTCGGGATGCGAACCCATGAAAAGGTCGGTGACTAGGCGGGCGTTGGGACCTTGGTTGCGGTAGTCTTTTTGCGAGTTGGAGTGGGAGCAGTCGAGCATGACAGGTCGTCGCAGGGCGCTGCTGGAGAGTCTGTCAGCGGCTTTTCGGATCGACGGGCCTTCGATGTTGGAGCTTTGGCGGCCGCCTCGGAGGAACGCGTGGGCGAATGGATTTCCCTGGGAACGGATGATCGCGGGTGCTCCTTGTTCGTTGACGGAGAAAACGCTGTGCGGCTGGTTGGCGGACTTGATGGCGTTAACGGCGCTTTGGACGTCGCCCTGCATGTCGTTTTTCATCCCGATGGGCAAGGGGAGGCGGCTGGCGAGCTCGCGGTGGATCTGGCTTTCCGAGGTTCGGGCGCCGATGGCTCCGTAGGCGATGAGATCTTCCAAGTAGGGAGCGATGACAGGATTAAGGAATTCGGTCGCGCAGGGGAGTCCCATTTCGTTGACGCGGGCGAGAAGTCGGCGAGCGATCACGAGACCGTTGTGGGTGGCGAAGGAACCGGCGAGGTCGGGATCGTAGACGAAGCCCTTCCATCCGACGACGCTGCGGGGTTTTTCGAAATAGGTCCGCATCACCAGTTTAATTTGGCCTTTCACGGAATGCGCGAGCTTGGCTAGACGCGTGGCGTACTCGATCGAGGCGTTGATGTCGTGGATCGAGCAGGGGCCGCAGATGACGAGGAGGCGTTGGTCGTCGCCGGACAGGATCTGCTCGATTTCCCGCCGTGAGCGGGCGACCGTTCGCTCGGCGGAATCCGAACGAGGGATGTCGGCCTTGATCTCGGCGGGCGATTTGATGGCCGATGAGCCGGCGTCCGGTTCGGCCGACTGGTCGGTTTGTGTGGGAAGGGAGGTTGTGTTCATATTTCGACGTTTGATTGATTAAAACAAAAAGCCCTGGACTCTATTGGGAGAGTCCAGGGCTTTTTGCTAACAGCGCGTTTACGAGCGAGAATTGTCAGCGAACCTCTGGACGGTCCCAGAAGGTATAAAACCAAAAGTTGTAGTTGGCTGACTGATTAATTCGCATGTGGGGGCTATTCGATAGGAATCGGCTGGAAATGCAACTCCAAATATTGGCCGACGGGCCTCGTTCTTTTGTCAGGCGGATTCGTGGAGGGAATACTCTAGATTCGGTTTGGCTTATCAAAGGAAGCGTTTGCGATTAGCTGGGAACCCGCTCCGGATATCGCTGACTGTCCTAATTCGCTTTCTTGTCCATTTTCGCCTCGCCATCGTCGTATCGGAACGTTCTCTCGAAGGCTTAGTTTTATCATGTTGGAATTTCTGTCATCTGTATCGCTTTGGAAAAAATCTCTTTTGGTCACGTGCCTGGGGTGCTGGGTTCTGGTTTGCAGCGTTCGTGGAGACGAGCTGGAGCTAGCAAAAAGGCTGCCGGAAAATACGATTGGCGGACTAGGAGCCCTGCTCAAAGCGGCAATGACGGAATCGTCGAACATGTCGTTGCGCGATCTGGTGGAGGACGATTTTGAGGGGCGCAGCCTAGTTTTAGCCTCGCCGAAAAAGATGAGGATTGGCGGCAGCGCGACCTATCGAAAAGAGGAGGACTTGAAAGAAGATGAAAGCTCGCTGTCCGATCGGCTGATCTATTCGCTGACTCTCTCGAAAACCCTTTTCCACTGGGGCGCGTTGGAAGCCAATCGGCAAAAGGGCGTGCTTAACTTGGAGATGGAAGAGCTCAAGACCTTTGAAGCCTACAGGAACTTGGCCCTCGATGTCAGGAAAAAGTATTTGAACATCCTCATCACTCGAAAGGACGTCGAGATGAACGCGAGGAGCCTGGCTTCTTCCAAGAAAAACTTGGAGGTAGAACAGAAGCGCCATGAGGCTGGGGCAACTTCGTTTGCTCAACTGCAAGATCTGACGGTAAGAGTCAACGCGTCCGAGCTCGGTCAGATGAAGAAGGAAAACGCGTTGCAGGACCAGATAATCGTATTGGCGCGGTTGGTGGGATTGTCGATTGAGCAAATCGAGAGCAATTTGCCTACCGAGATTCCGAATCGAGAGATTCTAACTGTGGAGCAAATCGCGGATTTGGGCCGGTATTTCGACGAAGGAGTGGAGAGAAGCTCGAGCGTTAAACAGCAATCGAAGTCGTTGGAGTATTACGAAAAAGACCTGCATATCGCCAATCAGCGACTTAAACCCAAAATCGGGCTTTCGGTGGGATTCACCCAATTCGATATCGACCAGCGTGGCGCGAGGCGGGACGAGGAACTCGTATACGGAGGGGTCAATATCAGCTGGAGCATATTCGATGGAGCGGCGACGCGCGGGTCCAAGCTTTCCGCGATTTCGAGAATGGAGCAGGTGAAAAAGAGATTCGAGCAAGCGAAGTCGACGTATCGGTTCAACTTGGAGCGAACGCAGCGGCTGCTTGATTTGAACGCGCGAATACTGAAGCAAGACGAGGAGGCGGTGGACCGCGCTCGCTACAATTACGAGCAGATCCAGAACGAACTAGACTCCGGACTCGCCTCGTTCAAAGACTTTCTATTAGTCGAGGGCGCCCTAGCTTACCAGGAAGTACGGACGCATCGCTCGCGCGCAGATTATCTGAATACGCTTTCCCAAATGACGTCATTGCTCGGCACGGACCCTTTCGCCCAGCAATTCATCGCAATACGAAGCGAGTAGCGAACCTCTTCCTGAAACTGAAATGAAGATCGGCCTAGTATTAAAAATCCTGATCCCTATCGCGATAATCGCCGCGATCGGTTCGTATGTCTTTGTTAAATCGACCCCCGTTGCGGTCGTGTCGGAAACTGTGCGAGGTCTCGCTGTGAAAGCAGTGCCCGGCACGGTTAATGTGCTAGCGGAACAAGAGATGTTCATCAAAGGAGAGTATGGCGGCCGCGTCATCGTTTCGAATCTCAAAGCGGGCGGGCTGGTTTCCAAGGACGATGTACTTATAGAATTGGATACAGGCGATTTGGATTTAACTATCGCGAAAGCGGAGAACGACCATCTCAGCGCGCAAAAGCGAATCGAGATTGGCTCGGACACGATTCTCGAATTGGAAGCGCGGCAAGAGGCATTGAAAGACATCAAGTACCGCCACGAAAGAGGCGGGGCGACTGAGGTGGAGTTGAACAACGCTTTGCGCTCGGTCAAAAAAGCGGAAGACGACATCGCTCGCAGTAAGTTGAGCGACGCGACGCTGCTGATAAACCTGGGAAATAGTCTCAAGAAACTGAAGCGCCAGAAAGAGAAGATGAGCATAATCTCTCCTATCGACGGGATCGTGACGGACATTCTCGCATACGAAGGCGATCTTCTCGGAGGTGCAGCGACGGTTGCGAAAGTGGTGTCTCTCACCCGCATTGTGGAGGTGAAGGTGAGCGAGGAGCATTTCGTTGGTTTGAAGCTGGGAATGCCAGCCCGAGTCGTCCTGCTCGGTATCGAGGACGAGCGATTCGACGCGACGATTGAACGCATCATTCCTGTCGCCGATCCTCTGACGCAGCGCTTCACAGTCCACTTGGATGTGAACATCGAAAAAGAGCGCCTCGATCCCGGTTTGACCGGCGATGCGACGATTACGCTCGACGAGCGAGAAGACGCTTTACAAATCCCGCGCGCAGCTCTGGTCAATAAGAGCGTGCTCGTCGTCAAGGACGGCACTGTATCGAGACAGCCGGTACAGGTAGGCTATACGAGCATTACCATGGTCGAGATTCTCGAAGGCCTTTCGGATGGTGATCAAGTGATCATCGAAGACCTGCACTTGTTCGAGAATGGTGAACGCGTGAGGGCGGTTCCGAAAAGCTGAAAGTTGTCGAACGACTCCGGTAGCTCAGAGCTTTAGCCTGAGCATTGATATTGGTTGCGGGCTCAGGCTGAAGCACTGAGCTACTATTGAATGAGCGTCTACCACAGCGGCGCAGTGTAAGCGCCGCTATCGAAGAGCTTTCCGATTTCGCTTTGCACGTAGACGAGGTCTTCACGGTGAGTGACGCCGAGCCAGCGGCTCGAACAATCAAGGATGCTCGCAGTTGCCTTGCCGGATTGAAGAAGAGCGTCGACCGCGAAGGGGAGATAGAATTCGGACTTGGGCGTTTCTCCGCTTTCTTCGAGAAAATTTGCCAGAAGCGTTTCGAGCTCGACCGTGAATTCCGCGGGGAAGCCCCAGCAGTTGAGAGAGACTTGGCAGTCGCCCGGCAGGCTGACTTCCTCTCCGTTCGAATTGATAGCTGAGATCGAGTCAGCCGAACGTTGAATGTTCGTGTGCTCTTCCACGGTTGCCAAAAGACCGTCTGGGGTTGCGTGGCAGATTCCGCGCGAAACCGTGCCGTGTTCGGAAAGCGTATTTTCCAGCCTGTACCCAACAAGCGCGTACGAGCGTTCGCTAAGCGACGGGTTCGAGAGAAAACCGGACAACGACTGGAACGCGTCCTTGCCGTAGAAATCGTCCGCGTTGATGACTGCGAACGGCGCGTTGAGCGACTTGCGGGCCGCGTAGACAGCATGGCCGGTGCCCCAGGGCTTTTCGCGTTGCGCGGCGAGTTCCGGCCGAACGGGGAGGTCCTTCAGCTTTTGAAAGGCGAATTCCACTTCGATCCGATCGGAGTAGCGATCTCGGACGGCCCCGAAGGCATCCTCCATTTCCTCGCGAATGACGAAGACGACTTTCCCGAATCCCGCTTTGATCGCATCGAAAACAGAGAAATCCAGAAT
>JAJFLS010000659.1 GCA_021772595.1 Opitutales bacterium | reverse complement strand
GAGCTGTGGAATGACGACTCGATCAATATCAACCTCGACACGTTTAACGACCTGCGGAACAGCTATACCTTTCTCGTCAACCCCAACGGTACGCGGCATGACGCTATTTCCACTAACAACGGGAACTACAATTCCCGGTGGGATGGCGTCTGGAAAGCGAAAACCCAAATAACCGATTACGGCTGGCAGGTGGAAGTGGCCCTGCCTCTCACGACGTTCAGTTTCGATCCGGCGAGTTCTCAATGGGGCCTCAACGTTGGCCGGAGAATAAAGCGTTCGGATCAACGGGGTATTTGGTCTTCGCCGAGAAACGCCATACGCGGCTATTATATGTCGGAGGCGGGAAAACTGAATGGCTTAAGTAGTCTCAAACAAGGTTTGGGCCTTGAACTGAATCCTTACATTCTTGGAAAGCAATCGGAGGACAAGGATTCGGGAACGAATGATTTCGAATTCGAGTGGGGTGGCGACTTTCGTTACCGCATTACCCCCAAGATGAGCGCCACCTTGAGCTACAATACCGACTTCGCCGCTGCCGAGACCGATGCCCGACAGGTCAATCTGACGCGCTTCTCCCTGTTCTTTCCGGAAAAGCGACGGTTTTTTCTCGAGGATGCAGGTGTATTCAATTTTGGAGGACTGGGCGGTCGATTCAGGCGAAGGTCGGGTACCCGAGCGTCGCCGGTCATTCTTCCGTATTTCAGTCGCCGCATCGGATTGAATAATGAAGGGCAAGTCGCGCCTTTATTAGGGGCGGCAAAACTCTCCGGCCGGGTGGGGGATTACAATATCGGAGTCATCGATGCCGTTGTCGATGCCAATGGGGACCTGGACAGCCAGAACGCGTTTGTGGGCCGCGTGACGCGCGAGATCCTCGATCAATCCACCGTTGGAGCGCTCGTAACCCATGGAGATCCAAATTCTGACTACGACAATCTGCTTCTGGGAACGGACTTTCAGTACCTGACTAACGAGTTTTTCAATAACTACCGATTGGAAGTAAATGCCTTCGCGGTGGCAACGGAATCGGACCATCCGGATTTCGAGGATGGCTTGGCCCCGGTATTCGGTACCAGCGCCGTGCTTCCGGCTGATGAATTCGAAATCGAGGTGGCCCTTATGCACGTGGATGACGATTTCAATCCGGCTATGGGTTTCGCGCCGCGAACGGGCGTTCGCCGGTATTACACGAGGTGGCTTTATAAACCGTATATCGAATCCAAAGATTGGTTACGTCAGGTGTATTACAGCTATGAGGGGGAGTACATCACGGATCTTTCCAACCAGCTTCAATCGTCCAAACACCTCTTTACGCCGGTCCAACTTTTCTTCGAGACTGGGGATACGATTCTTCTGGAAATCGAAAATGCCGCCGATGTTCCTAGTAGCGATTTCAGAATCTACAACGTTGCTGGCGATGAAAATGACGTTTTCATTCCGGTCGGGGATTATTCATGGACCCGGGGAATTCTTGCTTTCCAGACGTCTTCCAGGCGAAAACTCCAATTCCAGCACGATTACTCCTTTGGCGATTTTTATGACGGTACCCGAACAGAGAATACATCTGAATTAACCTACTTGCCTTCCAAGCATTTTGGGGCGGAAATCAGTTACTCCAATCAAGACGTTGAATTGCCTGCCGGAGACTTTAATATCAAACTCGCGTCCTTGACAGCATTGATTAATTTCACTCCGGATTTCACTTGGTCTAACGTGGTGCAGTACGACAATGTTTCTGACTCCTTGGGGGTTAACAGCCGGTTGATCTGGGAGTACCGTCCGGGAGCGCGTATTTTTCTAGTTCTTAACCAAAGCTACCTTGATGAAAGGACCGGATTCGTCCGCAAGCAAATGGATACGACCCTGAAGCTGAGTTCGATATTCCGGTTCTGACAGTGTGTATTGAGGAATAGAGGGTGAAGGTATTTAGGTGTTTAGGTCCTAGGTTACGGGTTGTTTCTCGTAGCGGAACGACTGCGTGTGGAGAAGGTTCGTAGGCTGTAGGTAGTTTAGGTATTTAGGTGATGGGTTCTTGGTTATGGGCTCAAGAAAGTAGCTCAGTGCTTCCAGCCTGAGCCATGGATATCCAACCACTGAAGGTGCGGAGAGACGGTGTTTAGGTAGTAGGCGTTTAGGTTTTTAGATTATTCGCCTCAATCCCCGCTCCCCAACACACTCCTCATTTCATCCCGTAGCGGGACGACTGCGTCGTTCCGAAAACCCGACTCACGCGAAGCCGCGAAGACGCGAAGTAGAACCCGCGATATCCAACCAAAGGGAGAAGGTTGCTTGGAAGAAGGTCGTTTAGACTGTAGGGATTTAGGTTTTCAGGTAGTGGGCTTAAGATTCTAAAAGAGTAGTTTTGGGCCGCAAAAAGGCGCTACCGAGCGAAGCGACACCTCAACGAAGCGGAGCGAGAATAACAAAGGCGCAAAGGTTTTGATCTGGTTGTTTTTTTAACACGGGGTCAGGAGGCGGGTTCTCAATTGCAAGGGTGACGGATTGCGGTGTGGGTTGTTGTAGTAAAGATTCAAGTGATGGGTCTTTTCGGACTTTTTCGTAGCTACTTCGTAACACGACGTGGACAGTCCAGCTGCGGCACGCCGGGTCGCCGTTGCCCTACGCAATCTGGCCAATGACGAATCGTGTTATTCAGCTAGCTTATCGATGATTTCGGCCAACTGCCTATCGCGTTCGGTAACGATGTTGCCCGCATCATGCGTGGATAAATTAATCTCAACGATATTGTAAACATTGCTCCAATCAGGGTGGTGGTTCATTTTCTCAGCCTCTATCGCGACCTTGGTCATAAACCCGAAAGCCTGTGTAAAATCCGAGAATGTAAACGTCTTGCTCAGCTTATTGTCTTTTTCTGTCCACATGGTTTTTCTGTTTAGTCTGAGTTAATAGAGGTATTGGGATTCTGCAACCACGGAGGGCGCAGAGGATTGGAGTTCGAGTTTCGATCGCAAGGGTGCAGGTTTGATTCCTTGTTTCCGCTACTTGTTCGAGCTAGTTGAAATTTACTCCTTCGAATGCCGCCGTCATCCAACAACTGGATACGTTTGGGGCTACCGGAAAATCGATGGGCAACACAAAGGGTCGGCGCTTATACCACGATGCCTCTCTTGGCGCTGAAATCATAGTCTCGTCATCGCGAGGAATTGACTTATGGGGCGTTTTTTGAAATTAATACAGGTTCATTCCCCAATGCGAATACACTTTCGCTAAATTATCATCTAACCCCATTCTTCGATGGCTCTCGTAAACGCTTCTCCCTTCTTCTCGTCGACTCGGTCGCCGAACCGAAAAATCCTATCGATCGTCATTTCCTTGATCGCCATGATGTTCCTCTCGCTTCAAAGTCGCGGGCAGGAGTTCGCCGCTGGCAAACCGCTCGGCGCGGTGAACGAAGCAGGGCAATGGGTGGACATGTCGGACAACGTCAAAGTCTTCGGGGGTTTCCACTTCGCGGAGAGCTGCACCTTCGACCCTGAGAGGAATCTGATTCTCGCGATGAACTCAGGCGATCGAATTGATGCCTCGAAAAACGATGGATACGTATCGCTAATCAATCCCGACGGCAGCGTGCACACCGCAAAGTGGATCGGCGCAACGAGGGACGGATTGGAACTGTACAACCCGCTGGGCAGCGCCATCAAGGATGGCGTCCTCTACACAGTCGATACAGACACCGTACGCTCGTTCGTCCTCAAAACCGGAAAACCACAGCGTTCCATACACGTTCCCGGAGCCACCCTCTTAAATGGCATCGCGGTAGCAAATGATGGAACGATCTATGCATCCAATACTCGACCTGAATCGAAGGTTTACAAAGTGACCGCAGATGGCGAGTCATCTGTATTCGCCGAGGACGGGAAGCTGAACGTGCCAAACGGGGTTGCGATGGACCAAGACGGAAACATCGTCGTCGTCAATATCGACAACCGAGACGTTATAACCTTCAACCCGAAAGGCGAAGTGGTTCGTGTCGAGCAGGCAGCTGAAAAAGGCAGCGATGGCATCGTCGTCTTGAAGGACGGGACCAAATACGTGTGCAGCGTAAGGCATGGTAGCGTCTCTCGCATTCGACCCGGCGAAAAAGCGGAAATCATTGCATCCGGTATTCCGAGCGCCGCATCGATGTGCTACGACTCCGTACAACATCAGCTCGTCATTCCCATGAATCCCAACTACGCCCTCGCTTTCCTCAAACTGTAACGGGGGGTGAGAGGGAGATAGAAAAGCGGTCATACTGCGCTTATTGATATCAACGCCATTCGCGAAATCCGCCCAGCTCCACCTAAAACGTTCTAAAACCGAGCCCATTCCCTTCTTGCCTAGACGGAATTCGATTAGGCTTTTGGGTTTTAAAAACCACGGAGGGCACGGAGGGAAGGAGTTCGAGATCTTGATCGGATGGGTGCAGGATTGACCCTTTCTATGCCATTTACGGGTAGCGTTCGGGCGCCGTCCCGAACCTTTCAATACGACTTGTTCATCGCTATCTCGCGGAAAAACTGGACAGAAATTTTATTAACAACGCTCTCTACTTCCTACTTCGCTCTTTCAGAGCTACGAAGGACGCAGTCGCTCTTCTACGTTCGCTAGACTCGCGGGCATCCGTCTACATTGCATTACGCCGTGACATGAGATCCTCGCGATGCGAGGGCAGGATTGATTAAGCTTTTGGAATTTAATAACCACGGAGGGCACAGAGGTACGGAGTTCGAGTTCTCAACTGCAAGGGTGCAGGTTGACTCCTTGTTTCCGCGCCGTTTTCAGCCTGGAATACCTGTTAGGCTGGTTCGCCTGTTTCGAGTTGGTGAATCATGCGCCAAATCCGATCGGTTTCACCTCGTTCGATCACCTGTAGGGGAGTCGAATTGGCAAAAGCTGGATTGGCAGCCTTTAGCCAAGGTCCTACGTTTTCGGTTTCCATCAGGTCTGCCAAGGCATCGAAGAGCCGAACTAGCTCAGCGAGCTGTTTCTTAGCGGGAGCGCCTGGTTTTTCGCCGGCAGCCCACTTGTCCACTGCCCGAAGAGAGTAGCCAGTCAAGCGCGTCAAATCAGGGCGCACAATGCGATAGCGGCGGCAAAACGCTTTGACCTCGAACGGCTTGATCACTTGCACCGCTAATCCTGCTGCGCGCTTTCGGGCTTTGGGGGAGACGATCTTCTTCGGTGTCTTTGTGGCTCTCGTCCTCGCTGGCTTCGTTCTCATAGTCATTAAGATCGGCAAGTAATCATCGAATGTAAACATAATACATGCATAAGTACATGTTATTTTGCAATCCAGCGGTCGAGTTCGGCCTCGCCTACTATGGTAACTTTGCTGTTTGGCTTCAATCGTTCGGGAAACCATATCAAGTTTTGGCCTCGGCGATCTCTTGCCGAGGGGACTCGCAGGCCTTCGTACCCCAGCTCCCAAAGCGCGCGTCCGAAGGCTTGAGAAAGCGACTCGACTCCACTTGCGTTTACGGCCTCCCAATCTTCTTCGAGCAGTTCTTTAAGGGAAGGCCACGTCAAGTTTTCAAGAAGCGGGAGCATTGGAACGAGCGAGCTGAGCTCTATTTCGATATCGATGAGCACGCGTGGTTTTTGCCGTGGCTTGATTCCATAGCGTCCGAAATTGTGTAGCGCTTCCTTCAGAGCAATCGTTTCGGAGGATGAGGCATAGACGGTAGGTGTCAGTCCCCGGCGCATCCATCGCCCGCCATGTCTTTTCGTTCCTTTTCCTGAGATCAGGTATTCGGGCCGAGCCCACTTAGGTTCTACGCAACGGAACGCCGTTCGCTTCCAAGACTCGGCGTGAAGTGGGCATATCGACTTCAGGTGATTCTTTAAGTTGTTGAATCGAGGATGCTGATTGAGGAGGCTCATTTATACAATTCGGTAGGTTGGATCTCAAGTTAGCGAGATGAGGGCAAGATTGATTAAGCTTTTGGACTTTAATAACCACGGAGGGCACGGAGGTGCGGAGTTCGAGTTTTCAATCGGATGGGTGCGGGGTTGAGCCCTTTCAATCCCTTTTATACTCCGAGGCATCATAAATTTAAGATTTCAATGACCTTAACCTTCATTCGGAATCTTCTTAAGTGGGAAACGTTAGATTGTGTCAGGATTCGCGTTGCGAATATAGGTCGGCTGAAAGCCGAATAGGTTTCAAGCACCCTTCAATGGCGAACGAGGCCTGGCACGAAGAAACCCAGCGAGTGGCAAGCGGACCTAGTGTCGCTTTTGCGACACCTACGTTGCCTCCGGCAACCTTGACGAATCCCTCTTTTTTATAATCGCTAGCGTTTCCTTGACGCTCCGGAATACCGGCAAATGAAAACTAAGAATTATGACGCTCCGGAGTATAATCGTCCGTCGGCACTACCTCAAGATGGTCGCGGAAAACGAGGCCAAGCAGTTTTGGGGGATAAAACCTGACGGAGCGTAGCGGAGATGGCGAAGCAATCCTGAAAATGATGGTTCTCTGGTTTGTTTTTTGTGGGACAAGAAGATGACATGGGAGCTGCCAGACGGGTCACTCACTCAAGATTCAAGGACCTGTTGCCCAAATGTGATTTATGAATCAATCAGCACAAAGAGGTCGGTTTTTGAAGCTTCTATCAATGACTTACACGCGACTTAAGGCTGTATCTATTGGTAATTCGATTTGGGCAACAAGCCCTCAAGCACTGACCCATATGGCCGCCCTTTTCAGAAAATCCCACGAGTATCGTGTAATCGCCATCAATGGCGCTGGCCTGCGATCAGAAAGGTAAACCCCGGACGCCAGTGAGAATTGACTGGATACGTTGTGGCGTGTAGAGAAGCGGATAGGATGATCACCCAAGCTTGAAATGAATTCCCTAAACAATTCGAAGCGCGCCGTATCCAAACCTAAAAATTGGACCGGTTTCAAAATCATTGTCCCTTACTCGATCCCAGGAGCGTTACTCGCTTGCTTCCTCTTTCTGATACAGGGATGCGAAAGCGAGCGGGAGGAACGGCCGAATATACTCTTCATTTTTTCGGACGATCATGCCTTTCAAGCCATCAGCGCGTATGGGTCGAAAATCAATGAGACGCCCCATATCGATCGACTCGCTCGGGAGGGCATGCTATTCAATCGATGTTACGTAACCAACTCTATTTGCGCTCCAAGCAGAGCGGTAATTCAAACCGGGAAGTATAGCCATCTCAACGGAGTCGCGACTAACAGCGATACCTTCGATGGCAACCAGCAGACTTTCCCCAAGCTGCTTCAAAAGGCAGGTTACGAGACAGCCCTGGTTGGTAAATGGCACCTCAAAACCGTGCCTCAGGGATTCGATTACTCGGAAGTTCTTCCTGGACAGGGTGTGTATTACAATCCCGATATGAAGAAAAACGGGATTGCTACCAAGCACGAAGGCTACACCACGGAGATCATCACCGACTTGGCAGTCGACTGGCTGGAGTCTAAACGGGACCCGCAAAAACCCTTTATGCTGATGTTGCAGCAAAAGGCGCCGCACAGACCCTGGGATCCTGGCCCCGATTACCTTACCCTGTACGACGATGTAACGATTCCGGAGCCGGAGACTTTGTTCGACGACTACTCGGGACGGGGCAGCCAAATGAAGATGCAGGAAATTACAATTTTGCGGTCTCTCAAGGATAGGGATATGAAACTGACTGTTCCCGACAATTTGACCGATAGGCAACAAACAGCCTGGGAAACAGCCTATAACGGGAAGAACGAAGCGTTTCGGCGACTCAAGCTTGAGGGTAAGGATTTGCTGAGTTGGAAATACCAACGGTACATAAAGGATTACCTGCGCTGCGTGGCTTCTTTGGACGACAACATTGGTCGGGTTCTTCAATACCTTGACGATACCGGATTGTCGGAAAACACGGTAGTCGTTTACGCGTC
>JAJFLS010000658.1 GCA_021772595.1 Opitutales bacterium | reverse complement strand
CGATCAAATCGCTCGCAATTTCTCCAAAAACGCTCTTATTTACACTACCGCTGCTAGCAACCCATTCTCCAATTGACCCCCTGCCAACCGCGTGACTCGCATTTAGCGAATCAGCGCTATGAAGAACGTCCATTTCAGCTTCGCAAAATCCCTTTCCCGACGCTCCTTTCTCAAAGGCGCGGGAGCCGCAATGGCCCTTCCCTGGCTCGAGGCCATGACTCCTGCCTTCGCTTCCTCCCTCGCAGCCTATCCTCAGCGACGTTTCGTCAGCGTCAGCCTCGCCCTCGGCCTCCACGCGCCGAATCTCAATCCAGTCGAATCCGGCCGCGGCTACACTCCTTCCCTCTACCTTTCCCAGATCAAAGACCTGCTCGGCGACCTGACCATCGTCACCGGCTCTTCCCACCCCGGAGTTTCCGGCGGACACAAAGCCTCCGGCAGCATTCTTACCGCAGCCCCTTATTCGCGAAACGCCGTGTTTAAAAACACGATTTCCGTGGATCAGCACATGGCCAAGCATCTAGGCCATCACACGCGCTTCCCGTCGCTCGTCATCAACCTTAGCGGCAGTAACAGCCCCTCATACACCGAAACCGGAAGCATGATTCCCGCGGAGAGTTCTCCGTCGAAACTGTTCGATAAGCTCTTCGTCGCGGACTCCCCTCAAGAGCAAGCCATGCAAGTCCAACGACTCAAGGAAGGCCGTAGCATCATGGACGTAGTCGCCGCTGACGCCAAGACGCTCCAACGCTCCCTCGGAGCAGGCGACCGCGACAAGATGGATCAGTACTTCGACTCCGTGCGCAATTTCGAAAAACGGCTCAGTGCATCCGAAGATTGGGTACAAAAGCCCAAGCCTGTTGTAGCGATGAAACCGCCGCAGGATATTTCCGACAACAACGAAGTTATCAAGCGGAAGAAGCTGATGCTGGACATCATGTTTCTCGCCCTCCAAACCGATTCCACCCGCTTCATTACTTTGCACGTCGATGGCAGCGGCGAGGCCATCCCGGTCCCTGGTGTCAATGAAGGCTACCACAGTCTCAGTCACCACGGTCTCGACGAGGACAAGATCGACCAGCTAACCCGCGTCGAGTCCGCGCTCGTGAACACATGGGGAGGCTTTGTGCGCAAGTTGAAGGACTCCAACGAGTCGAGCGGAACGATCCTCGACCAGACCAGCGTCCTCCTCACCTCAAACCTCGGCAACGCCAGCGCCCACGACAACAAGAACATGCCCGTCCTTTTCGCGGGCGGCGGATTCCGTCATGGCCAGCACATCGCTTTCGATCAAAACGACAACTATCCGCTTCCAAATCTTTTTGTAAGCGCTTTGCAACGACAAGGTCTTGAAGCCGATCGCTTCGGCACCAGCACCGGCACCATGACCGGCCTTGAAATGATTTAAACAACAACAGATTGTAGGAGCGGGTTTATCCCGCGATAGCATCCGATTCCGTCACCGAAAATAAATTCCCAACCCAATAGTTATGAGTGAAGTCAAATTGCGAATAAACGGCAAGGAACGCGCCGTCGACGTGTCCTCCGACATGCCCTTGCTCTGGGCCTTGCGCGACAAGCTGAACATGACCGGCACCAAATACTCCTGCGGCATCGGTCAATGCGGCTCCTGTACCGTCCTGATTAACGGAATGCCCATGCGAGCCTGCATCACCCCCGCCGCCAGCGTGGCCGGAATGGAAATCACCACCATAGAAGGGCTAGATCCGACTGGCGAGCACCCTGTCCAGAAAGCGTGGCACAAGGTCGACGTCCCCCAATGCGGCTATTGCCAGGGAGGCCAGATCCTAACCGCCGCCTCGCTCATCAAGAGAAACCCAAACCCGACCGACGCCGACATCGACGCCGCCCATTCAGGAAACATCTGCCGTTGTGGCACCTACCACCGCATCCGAAAAGCGGTCAAACTGGCAGCTCAATTACAGAAAGGAACCGCCTAGCCATGAAAACTAAAGAAGCCAATTACAACCGCCGCGCATTCCTCAAAGTTTCCGCTCTCGCATCGGGAGCCTTCATGATCGGCGTCGGCTACCGAAGCGCTCACGCCAAACACCATGAAGAAGGCGAAACCTGGGCCCCGAATCTCTACGTCCGCATCGATCCCGACGGCTCGGTCACCATCGTCAGCAAAAATCCCGAATGCGGCCAAGGCATCAAAACCGCGATGCCCATGATCGTCGCCGAGTGCTTGGAAGTCGATTGGGACAGCGTAACCGTCGAGCAGGCAAATCTCGACGATCGCTACGGTCGCCAGGTCGCTGGCGGCAGTCGCGGAACTCCCGACGGATGGAACGATCTCCGCATCGCCGGCACCGGTGCCTACGTCATGCTCCGCACCGCGGCCGCAGAAAAATGGGGCGTTTCACCGAAGGAATGCCATGCGGACAACGGCACCATCGTCCACAAGAAATCCAAACGCTCGATCGGCTATGGAGAGCTCGCGCCGCTGGCCGCCAAGCAACCTGTCCCCGATGCCAGCTCCTTGAAGCTCAAGAGCCGTCCGGAGGAATTCAAGATCCTTGGAAGACGCATCCCGGGCGTCGACAACAAGAAGATTTTCACGGGCACGATCAACTACGGCTGCGACACGCGTCTCGACGGAATGGCCTACGCCGTTTTCCAGAAATGCCCTTCGTTTGGCGGAAAAGTCCGCAAGGCCAACGTCAATCAGCTCAAAGGCTTCCCCGGAGTCGTCGACGCATTCGTCGTTGAAGGCGGGATCGCTCTCAATGGACTTTTGCCGGGCGTCGCCATCATCGCGGAAACCTGGTGGGAAGCCCAAAGCGCTCGCCAGCAGCTTCAAGTCGATTGGGACATTCCCCATTCCGATTCCACCGCAAGCTACAACAGCCAAGCCGAAAAGCTTTCCAAAGAACCGGGGAAAACGCTCACCGAAGCCGGGAGCGTCGACAAGGCGTTCGACAACGCGCACAAAGTGATCGAATCGCAGTACTACTACCCATTCGTCTCGCACGCGAACATGGAGCCGCAGAACTGCACCGCCTATAAGCATCCGTCCGGCAAGATGGAACTCTGGGCGCCGACGCAGAATCCGAAAGGCGGCAGAGCGCTCATCGCGAAGACTCTCAAGATTTCGGAAGACCGTATTCACGTCAACATGACGCGGATCGGCGGCGGATTCGGTCGACGGCTCACGCCAGACTTCATGGTCGAGGCCGCTGCGATCGCCAGCAAACTCGATCGGCCTGTCCAGCTTCAATGGACGCGCGAAGACGACATGCAGCACGATCACTACCGTCCTGCAGCATGGCACAACCTCAAAGCCGCCATCGATAAAAAAGGAAAACTCACCGCGTGGGAGAACCACTTCATCACCTTCGGAAACGGAAAGCGAACCGTCAGCGGGGCCAGCCTCTCTACTAAGCATTATCCGGCCGGGCTCACGCCCAATTTCCGCTTGAGGCAATCGATGATCCCAATCCACGTCCCGACCGGTCCATGGCGCTCGCCGGGGCATTCCGCGTATTGCTTCGCGTTCCAGAGCTTCATGGACGAGATCGCGCTCGCGGGCGGCCGCGATCCTCTCGAGTTCCGACTGGACCTGCTCAAGCAGCGCTATGGCGAAACCGACTTCAACACGGAACGCGCGGCGGGCACCCTGAAACTCGCTACCAAAAACGCGAACTGGGGAAGAAAAATGGGGCCCAACCAAGGACAAGGCCTCGCCTTCCACTTCGACCACGGCGCCTATGTCGCTTACGTCGCGGAAGTCACCGCCCAACCTTCTGGCCAATTCAAAGTGGATAATGTCTACGCCGCCGCCGATGCGGGCCCAGTTCTCAACCGGAGCGGAGCCGACAACCAAATCGAAGGCGGTTTCACAGACGCGCTCAGTACTTCCTTCCTGGAAATATCGTTCACCAACGGCGCCACAGATCAGAGCAACTTCTCCAACTACAATTTGCTCCGAATCAACCAGGCTCCCTCAATCAGCGTCGATTACGTGCAAAGCGACAATCCTCCCACCGGACTCGGCGAACCGCCTATGGCTCCCGCACTGCCAGCAGTAACGAATGCGCTTTTCGCTGCATCCGGAAAACGGGTACACTCTCTACCGCTAGGGAAAGAGGGACTGTATATCTAGAAAATGCTTCTCGTGCGGAAAAACGCTCGGGACAGCGCCCGAACGCTACCAAATGATAAACGCTCATTAGGTAGTGAACGGGCGCCGCCCCGTTCGAACGCTTCGCCAATCTGCCGTGCCCTAACCCTATTCCTCGCCGCCGCTACTTCCACCTTCGCTAACATCGAGTCCCATCCGGCAATTGACTCATCCGTCGTCGATTTCTTCGACATCATTTGCTACGAGTGCCACAACAATGTCGAAAAGAAGGGCGGCCTAGACCTCACTTCCCTGGCCTTCAATCCAGACGATTCGCAATCGATGACGCTTTGGTCGATGACTCTCGATCGCGTCGCGAATCGCGAGATGCCGCCGAAGAAAGATCTCTGGCCCGAAGAGGATGAGCGGTCCGAATTTCTTGAACGCTTCGAAAACACGCTCCACGAGGAGTCGGCAAATCGCCAATCGGAATTCGGACGCGTGCGTTCCCGTCGCCTCAATCGTATCGAATACGAGAATACGCTCCACGATTTGCTCGGAGTCGATATCCCCATTAAGAACTTCCTTCCAGACGATCCCAGTCAGGACGGCTTTAGCAACATCGCTGAGTCTCAACAAATTTCCCATCACCTGCTTCAGAAGTACCTGGAAGCGATCGACATTTCTTTAGAAGAGGCGTTTTCACGCGCTCAGCACCAAAGCCCGCCTTACTCGCGAGTGTTCTATCCAGAGGAAGTCACCTGGAACAAAAAGACTCGGGCAAATGGTCGAGGACCTCATTTGTACGAGGGCCACGCCCTCTCCTTTCTTACTTCCGGAAATTATCAGGGCCGCATGGCTCCAACCGAAGTTGACGAAAGCGGCTGGTACCGAATCACGGTAAGAGCCAAGGCCCACAACCCTCCTCCCGGTCGTGGCGTCTGGACTCAGATCCGGAGCGGCGTCGCCGCCGCATCCGAATACTACCGACAGACCGCCGCGCCCGTCGCAGTGGC
>JAJFLS010000657.1 GCA_021772595.1 Opitutales bacterium | reverse complement strand
CAGGAACATTTCCAGCCACCGCCGATAAGCCCAATAGCTCAATTTCCGGTGATGCGATGGCCAACAAAATTGCTATGGCATCATCATTTCCCGGATCGGTATCAATAATAACTTTCATGGATTTTAACTATTCACACTTGTGTTTAACCCAATAAAATTCCGGCCGTATTCGCGGTAACCAAGGTAGCGAGAGTTGCGGCGATTAAGGCTTTGAAACCAAGCCTGGAAAGGTTTTCCTGCTGCTCAGGAACCAGACTTCCAATTCCTCCAATTTGAATAGCGATCGAACCGAAATTTGCAAAACCGCATAATGCATATGTCGAGATTACAATGGAGCGCTCGCTAATCGACAAATTCTCTTTAATTTCAGCCAGGCTTACGTAGGCGATGAATTCGTTTAATACCAGTTTTTGCCCCAACAGACTTCCCACTTGAAGTGAATCGGCCCAACTAACTCCAATTACAAGGGCCACCAACCTGAAGCACTGGCCTAACAAAAACTCCATAGAGAGCTTTTCATAAACGCCGCTGCTCGACGAAAATACAATTTCATTCAAACCTGTAAATCCGCCAATAAATCCAAGAAAATAGTTGAGCATTGCGATCAGAGAAATGAATACCACAATCATGCCCGCGATCTTTATTACCATGTTGATTCCGTCACTGGTCCCTCGGGCAATCGCATCAATGAAATTGGCTGCCCTATGCTCTTCTACTACATCGAATTTCTTTTCTACGAGTTGACCTTCGGCCTCAGGTATCATGATTTTGGCCATAATGATAGCTGCAGGCGCGTTCATAAACGACGCGCTTAACAAGTAGGTCGCAAACCGTGTTCTTTCGGCGATATCGTCACCTCCCAAAAACGCTACGTATCCAGCTAAAACACCGCCGGATATTGTGGCCATACCACCGGTCATCAGGCACATCAGTTCCGAACGGGTCATTTTTGCGATGAAGGGCTTTACCAAAAGCGGAGCCTCCGTTTGGCCCATAAAGATGTTGCCCGCCATGGAAAAGGATTCCGCTCCCGACAATTGCATCGCCTTCGAAAAACAACGAGCGATTAACTTCACTACAAATTGCAAAATACCCATATGATACAGGAGCCCGGAAAGCGCCGCGAAAAATACGATTGCCGGAAGTACGTGAAACGCGAATACGAATCCCCACTCAGGATTGTGGCCGAGCTTTCCCAAAATAAAATCGGTGCCTACTTCAGAAAAGCTCAGCACTTTCACAAAGGTTCCACTCAACCAAGAGAAGATGCTATTAACGAACTGAACCTTAATAATAATGATGCCTAGCAGTAAATGAACGATCAATCCGCCTCCCACTAACCGCCAATTAATCCCTTTCCGGTTTCGGGAAAACAACCAAGCAATTCCAATCAATACCGCAACTCCAACGAGTCCTCTTAAATAGTCCATATGTGTGCTGTGTTGTCGTTCGTATTGAATTAACCCGAATGCTCAGACAATAAAATTTCCACTTCTTTACGAGTAGGCACCGCCTCCTGCGCGCCTAGACGAGTCACACTTATGGCGGAAGCGGCCAATGCGTACTTGAGCGCCGCTTCGATAGAATCGGTTCTAGAAAACTCAGAAGCCAAGGTTCCGCAGAACGCATCCCCTGCGCCGGTCGTATCCACCGGCTCTACTTTGAATGTAGACAGAAACTTTTTATGGAATTCGCCTTTAAGAAAGACTCCCCTGCTGCCAAGAGTTATGATGACATGTTTTGCGCCTTTATCAAATAGCCATTCGGCGGCCAATTCGATTTCGGCATCCGTCCCGGTCGGCAATCCAGAAATATCACAGGCTTCGTGTTCATTCACTACCAACAGATCAACAGACCCAATAAGCTCCGTGGCCCTTTGTTGGGACGGAGCCGGATTCAGCATGACACGCGTGCCTAGTTGGGCCGCTAGTTTTATAACGTGAGCGCTGGTCTCAAAAGGAATTTCCAGCTGCAGCAGAACTAAAGCAGACGAAGCTATCACCGACTCCAAAGGATCAATACGGTTAACTCCAAGTTGCTTATTTACGCCGGGCGCAATCGAGATAGCATTTTCACCGCTACTACTCACTGAAATGAGAGCTATGCCAGTGTGGGACGTCTTCTCCTTATGAAGGTACTGGGTATCGATAGATGCGGCTTTCAGATTTTCTATGACAGCCTCTCCATAAGCGTCATCTCCAACCAAACCGACGAATACAACATCTTGACCTGACCTTGCTGCCGCTACCGCCTGATTGGCTCCTTTTCCCCCGCAAAATTGATGAAACCGTCCATCCCCGATAGTCTCTCCAGGCTTGGGAATCTTATCAAGTTTTACTACCAAATCGACATTCGCGCTGCCGATAACTAAAATTTCATTCCCCATTTTTTAACTTTGAACAATGACGTCTGCAGTCACTCCAAAATTTCGGGAAGCTGCTTTATCGAAAGGGTCGCTTAGCCGACTCCAAACACGATAAACAGTCAAGTCACAAGGACGACAGGTTCGGTTAGCTCGCGTTTGCACCCAAACGATTTCCTAACATCAATCTGAATCTAGAGGCACTTAAATCGGGATCGACTTCGACTGAAACTATGGCCAAAACAAATCCATGGTTATGAAGAAGACCGCCTTTACGATTAGCCTGCTTTTCGTCCCCTTGCTGCTGGCCGAGAAAATGCCATCTGTGGTGAACTCGCCGAAACCAAACATCCTCATCATCATGACCGACGACCACGGTCGCTGGGCGTTGGGCGAGTATGACAAACGAATTCAAACCCCCAACATAGATCATCTGGCGGAACACGGCGTACGCTTTGATCAGGCCATTTCTCCGGTGCCCGTGTGTTCGGCAGCGCGCGCCAGCCTAATGACCGGCCGAATTCCTTCTCAACACGGAGTGCACGACTTTTTGTCCGACACTGATGGGCTCGTTCAAGATTGGTTGGCCAATGAGTATCTGCTTTCCGAGGCTCTGCAGGACCTTGATTACAGGGTCGGACTTTTCGGAAAATGGCATGCGAGCTCAGAAAGCTGGAAACCCGCAGCGGGTTTTGACCGATGGTTGAGCTATGACATTCGCCAAGTCAGCTGGCTAAACAAGTATCAACATAGTGGAACCGTTCATTTTTCCAGGGATGGTGTCCACGAAACCCATACCGGTGTACAAGCGCGCTTTTTGACAGAAGAAGCCGTCCGCTTCATTGATGAAAAAGAAGGTCAACCCTTTGCCATCTTCCTCAATTTCATAGAACCTCATTTCCCTTTTGACGGACTACCGGAACGCCTCGTCGAGCGCTACCGTCCCATCGCCCGAGAAATCGTGGCCGCAGGGGGAAGCTCCACACTCCACCGCTCTAATTTTACGACGGAAGTCGTTGCCGAACACGAGGAGCAAGTCGCTCAATACCTGGCAGCCATTACTCTGGTAGACGAACAAGTCGGCCGCATCAACGACGCGCTTGAAGGTCGTAACCTACTTGAGAATACACTGATCATCTTCACTGCCGACCATGGTCACCTAACCGGACAGTACGGACTCTACGGAAAAGGCAACGGCAGTTTCCCTCAAAATCTGTATCAGGAATCCATAGACATACCCTTCATCATCACCGGACCATCTTCCTTGGTTCGCGGCGGACAAATTCGCAACGAATTCGTCAATCTCTGCGACCTATTCCCAACAATCATCGAAGCCACCGGTGGAAATATCGACAAACATAGCTACAACGGTCCAGGGATCAGTTTACTCCCATACATTCGCGGAAATCGTTCGATTGATTTTCGATCGTACCAATTCGCTGAATACGGGAATGCTCGCATGATTCACGATGGACGCTGGAAGCTCGTTCGCTTTTATCCCCAAGAACCTGGGACTGCTCCAACTGACTATTGGTTCGACCTCGTCCATCCTCTAGGAGAAACCCGCCCTACACTGCCGCCTAGCGCTGATCATCAAGCGACATTCAACGAAGCGCTCGAAACCCATTTCTCGAAATACGAAAACGAAACCCATTCAGGTCGATACATTTGGAAACAACCTCCATTCAACCGCATGGAGCCGTGGAGAAAGAAAGCTCCGTAGTCTTCATCAATAGCGCATCGCGATGGGAACGGCGAAAACCTAGCGAGCAGATCACACAGATCATCGCAGATAAAATCCCTTGAAGAATATACTCCCAATCGATCCAACTGCAAAACAAGCAGCAACATCACATTACTCCTTTTCAATCATCTGAGTCCATCTGCGCAATCTGCGGGTGAATACCGAAAATTGAACTCTTAAATTTTGAAAAAACTAAATAGAAAGCACTTTATAAAGAGCGTAAGCGCTACGGCATTCGCCGCGCTGGGAGCTCCCTATTTCGCATGCTCCAAAACATCGAGTTTTAGTGAATTCAAAAAAGCGAACGTTCTCGCCAAGGAGGTTTTTATTCCATCGCCGAAACCTGGCGTAGCTATTTTCGGAGCCAGCTACTACACGACAACTATGCACTCCAGCCTTATGAGTGTTCATAAATACACGAGTCGGAGCGATACCGTAGACGTCGCTTACGTACGCCATTCCGACGACAATGGCCGCACGTGGAGTGAAGCGTCTGAATGGCCCACTCGGTTCGATCACCCTCATGGCACGGGTAGACGGCATCCACGCGGTGGGTACGCGGATCCCGCAACTGGAAAGTATCTGACCGTCTGGACAGAAGGCGTCCTGCCCAATGACAATCCGCTCGAAGGCATGAAGCAATGGAAGCTCCACTACTCGGTCTCAGAAAATGGTGGCAAGACGCAGAGCGTGAACGAGCAGATCATTCATGCCGGAGAGGAATTCGACGAGATACACCACCTGCCCGGAGTCACCGTTGGCAAAAACTGCGTCATGATGGGCGATCTCGGGGAACGCCCGCTTACGCGATCCGACGGTACGATCTTGCTCCCAGTGCAAAGCAGTCCCGTCGGCCCCAATGGGGAATATTTCAATCCGGGCGGTGGCTATACCTATACAGACTGCCTCCTTCTTTTTGGCGTATGGAAATCCGACGGACGCCTATCTTGGACCACATCAGAGCGACTAGTGGGAGATCCCAGCAAAACCACTCGCGGTTTGATTGAGCCAACGATCGCCGAACTGGCGGACGGTTCTATCCTCATGGTCATGCGAGGAAGCAATGATGGCCATCGCGAATGGCCAGGCTACAAATGGTATTCGAAATCTCGTGACGGAGGGCATACATGGGCAACCGCCAAGCCATGGACCTACACCGACGGCAATCCATTCTTTTCGCCTAGCGCCACATCGCAACTCATCCCCCACTCAGACGGCAGGCTCTTTTGGATGGGGAATATTTCAGAAGATAATCCGAAGGGGAACAGTCCCCGCTATCCAATCGTTATCGGAGAAATCGATTTGGAAACTGGTCTGCTCATCCGCGATACCGTATCTACAATCGACGATCGACAGCCTGCCGAAAGCCCGCATCTCACTCTTTCTAACTTCTACGCCCGCGAAGATCGGGAAAACGGCAATCTGCTTTTGCACATGACCCGCTTGTTCGCCCAGGATTTCCGCATCGATGAAAACGTCGATTGGACAGCGGACAGCCTAATCTACCGTATCACCGTCTGAAATGAAAAAAGTGGGTACATCGGGCGGCAATAATCGCAAGGGAAAGGCTGTGGGCTTTCTCGTTTCGTTGCTCTGGACCCTTGCATTCATTCCAACAGTGCTATCCGAGAAAAAGCCGAATATCCTGCTCATCATGGCCGACGACCTCGGCGCCGAGAATCTAGCCTGCTACGGCAACACCGTCTACACTACGCCTCGACTAGATCGCATGGCCTCCGAAGGCGCCCGGTTCGAAAACGCGTTCGCCACTCCCGTTTGCACGCCCACTCGGGCCATGATCCTTACCGGTCTGTATCCAAATCGTACTGGCTTCCTAGAACGCCTCGACAGCCCCCTCGATCCGGAAAAAAACAATCGCTTGCCCGTCCACATAAAAACACTGGGCCACGTGTTCCAAGAAGCTGGATACGCAACCGCGATCGCCGGCAAATGGCATTTGGGAGATTTCCAAACCCACCCCGACCAGCCAGAATCCCACGGCTTTGACGAACACTGTCTATGGGTGCAATACTGGGATGGCGACCGACCCAGCCGTTATTACGGGCCTCACATTATAGAAAACGGCCTGTACACCGCCCACCCTGAAGCCGTCTTCGGTCCCGATTACTACAGCGATTTCCTCCTCGACTTCATCGAGCGCAACCAGGACCGCCCTTTCCTGGCCTATTTCCCAATGAATCTCATTCACGGACCTTTAATCGTTCCTCCCAAACACAAAGCGCTCGCGGAATCGAAGTTCCCCGATGACCTTGGAAAGAACGAACGCAAAGCAGGACATATGGTCACCTACATGGACGCAATCGTCGGCAAAATGCTGGACAAGCTAGCCGCGCTCGGACTGGAGGAGAACACGCTGGTCATCTTCACCGGAGACAACGGCACTGGCGGAAACCTGACGAGTCAGCTCGGATCCTTTCACCTGCGCGGCGGGAAACGTACCATGAACGAAGCCGGAACCCGCGTCCCGTTTATCGCCCGATGGCCCGGCAAAATCCCTCCTGGTGAGCGGAGCGCCTTCTTCACTCTCATGGACGTGTTACCCACCCTCGCATCGATCGCCGACATCCCCATCGAACACGAGATTGACGGAATGAACCTTTCGCACAATCTCTTCGGCACGACCGGCAACGACCGCGCCTTTTTCGCCATGGCATTCGAAGGAGATGTCTACTTCGTACGCGACCAACGCTTCCGACTACACGAAGACGGCCGTTTACACGACGTTTCCGTATCCAGCAATGAAGCACGATACAACATGGAAATCCTAAACCCGAACCTCCACGCCGAAAACCGCCAACGCCTCCAACAGCATCTCGACGCATTCATGGCCATCCATCAAACCGACACCACCTACTCAATCGTCCCCTTCGGCACAAACGGCGACAATTTCAAAAACGCGCAAGACAAGAAGTAACTAAGCGCTATAATATTTACAGGAGCGCCTTTCGACCCTTCGCCGGGGCTACGGAGGACTGTCAAAGCCGCTCCTACAATTCCAAATCCGACATTCAACATTCAACATTCTCCCCTATCGCGCATACGCATAGCTAATGGTACATGATAAACCGTTTCCTCTTGGAGACAATTTTTCCTGGAAAGATCAACATGCAATGGATTTTCCCATAGATATTGGATTGCGCACCTCAACAATCTCACGCAAAAAGGCGATGAAAAATCAACATGATCAGCTTGTTTAGAAAAGTTAGACGCATGCTCGTCGTCGAGGGCAGTTTTAAACGGTATCTGCTGTATGCCATCGGCGAAGTTATCCTCATCGTGATTGGAGTTCTCATAGCCGTGGAGCTCAACAACGCTAACAACTTTCGAGTGAAGCGAATCCATGAGCAGCAAATTATAGTGCGAATCAGCAATGAGCTCGAAGCAGGCATCCGACGAATTTCACTATTTCAACAAAGACTCCAAATCAAAGAAGGTGCATTGGAATCAATCAGTCCTTATCTTGGCGGGAAAGAGATAACGGACAAAAAGGCATTTCTAGAAAGTGTTATCGACGCATCACTCTTTGGCTGGGAACAGCCTCCCCTAGAACAAACCACGTTTCAGGAAATCCTAGGCAGCGGGCAGCTAAGCTTGATACTCGATACCGAACTCAGACTGCAACTAACCCGATTTTACCACACCGTTACTCAGCGGGAAGAACGATCGACGCTACGAATGAGCGAGTTCCCAAAAATTGCATACAAGCTGATTCCACGGGAAAGAGAAACCGATCTCAAAAAATCGCTCAGCGATGTCGAGATAAATAAAATCGTCAATTCAATCCTAAACTCTGATCTCCAATCCTATCTCATCCCCGAACAGAATCGGGCCAAATTCATAGTTGATATTTGGGACGATATGAAAACGGAATCCGTCGAGCTCCAAACAAAACTCAAAGCACGAATGCGGAAAGGTATGCTGTCTGAGTCAAAATTTCCGGAGGCAAACGCCTCCAATTGATATTAAATCTAGATTTCGAAAAATCCTTTTGCAGGCGATTGGGATAACGGGATCACTCATGTTGGTATTCTGTCGTGATATCGTGAGGGCTAGCCTATTCTGCCGTTTTATTGAAGATCGCAACCCATTGATCACGGCTCGTCCAGGGTAAAAGAACGGATGCTCTTCAGGCGACACCCGGGCCGTAGACGCCGCCCATTTGGCCAGTGACTCGTACCGCCTGATCGCCAAGGAACTCGACTTCGAACAACTTCTCGCTTGGCGCAATTTTTATGCGAGTCTTCTTGCCTGCCTCGCAATCCACGACGGAGCCATCGGATGGATAGCAA
>JAJFLS010000656.1 GCA_021772595.1 Opitutales bacterium | reverse complement strand
TTTGGGCTTGGGAAAACGTAGGGAAAGGCGGTTTGATTTTGTGGCCGATGTTCGGGGCGACCAATCAGTTGCTCGGCGGCTTGGCGTTTTTGGTGATAGCGTTCTGGATGTGGCGTCGCCGTTTGCCGGTTTGGTTCATCGTGATTCCAACGGTGTTCATGTTGATTATGCCGGCGTGGGCGTTGATGCACCAGTTGTTCGTGCAGGGCGTGGGTTCGGATGTGAGCTGGCTCTCGGCTGAGAATAAAAGCTGGTCGCTGATTCTGATCGCGATTGCGACGCTGGCTCTCGAAATCTGGATGATAGTCGAGGCACTGCTGGCTTGGCCGAAAGCGAGAGGGGTTTTGGAGGAAGCGCTGGATCCGCTTGGTTCGGGCGTCGCTCCGGAATCCGAGGGCGGCAGATCCTGCTAGGGCGGGTTTGCTCGGCGACTATATCCGTGAATGCATTCGCGGATTTGCGTTTCGTTGCGGATTTCCCAAATTATTTACGAAACTACGTGTAGTGTTCTTGCAAGAAGCCGTAAATTTTCGCTCTAGATAATTTGCGTGCGAATTTGCGTTGCGACTCGGGCGTCTAGAGTGTGTTTTTCAGGGAACTGGTGTAATTATGAAGGAATTCTTTAAAATGTTTTTCGCCTCGATGCTGGCCATGGCGTTTGTGTGCTTTGGCGGGTTTTTTATGATGGTGATCGTAGTGGGCGCGTTTTCGAGCATGAGCGAGACGGAGCCGGTAGTGAAAAAAGGCAGTGTTTTGGTTTTCGATTTGAACGCGAATATCCAGGATGCTCCGGTGGCGTTGACCGAACAGCAGTTCATCAACGAGGCCTTCGGCCGAGGAGGTCCGGCTACTTACGCGTTGAGGGACGTGCTGAACGCGATCGAGTCGGCGGCGGATGATATGCGCATCAATGCGATTTACCTTAAAGGGTCGCTGCAATCGAGTAACTACGGTTCCGGTTACGCGGCTTTGAAGGAGGTTCGCGAGGCGATCCTGGCGTTCAAAGAGATTTCGGAAAAACCGGTGATCGCGAACGTGATGTACCCATCTGCCAAGGACATGTATCTCGTTTCCGTCGCGGACAGAATCATCATGAATCCCGAGGGGCTTATCATGAATGGGGGAATGGCGTCGGAGCCGATATTCTTCAAAGGGTTTTTCGATAAGTACGGGATCGGCGTTCAAGTGACCAAGGCTGGCGAATACAAGTCGGCCGCCGAAAGCTTTGTCATGGAGAAGATGAGCGCCCCGGCCCGCGAGGCGACCAGAGCGCTGCTCAAGGACTTGTGGGACGAATACGTCGAGGCGCTTTCCGAAAGGGCCGAAATGTCTCCGGCCGAGTTTCAAGCCTTGGTTGACAAGAAAGGACTTCTTAACGCAAAGGACGCGCTCGAAGCGGGAATCGTGGACGAGCTCGGATTTGGCGAGCTTGTGATCAAGACCGTTAAGGAAGCGTCGAATGACGATTCGGAAAAACTGAAATTCAAGAGCGTCTCGCTATCGGACTACGTTTTGGCGACTCGTGACTCGGGGAAGGGCGACCATGTCGCCGTTCTTTATGCTGAGGGCGCGATCGTGGTCGGCGAAGGCGACGAAGGCCAAGTCGGAGGCGCGAGTATGGCCCGCGAAATTCGCAAGCTGCGCCAGGACGACGAAGTGAAAGCTATCGTGCTTCGAGTGAATAGCCCCGGCGGATCGGCGTTGGCTAGCGAGATGATCCAACATGAAATTCGATTGGCGAAAAAGAAGATGCCGGTGGTCGTGTCGATGGGTACGGTCGCGGCTTCGGGCGGGTATTGGATATCCACTTACGCGGACAAAATTTACGCGGAACCGAACACGATTACGGGATCGATTGGAGTGATCGGGATGTTCGTGAATTTCAAGGAGATTGCGAACAAGCACGGATTCACATTCGACGTCGTAAAAACCGGAAAATTCGCCGACGCCATGTCGGTGGTTCGCCCGAAGACCGCCGAGGAAATGGCGATCATTCAGCGGGAAGTGGACGACGTGTATGCGGACTTTCTAAGAAAGGTTGTTGAAGGTCGAAACCAGCCGGCGGCTCATATTGCGAATATCGCCGAAGGGCGTGTCTGGTCGGGCGAAGACGCCCTTGATCTCGGATTGGTCGATGAGTTGGGCGGCCTAGATGCGGCGATCGCAAACGCCGCCGAGCGAGCAGGTTTGGAGGGGGAGCCTGCTGTGCGCGACTACCCGAAGGCCAAAGACTTTTTCGAAGAGCTGTTTGAGAAATTCGCGACTACCGCGTCGGTCTCTCCTGCCGACAAAGCGTTCGAGAAGATTGAGATGGCGATCGATGAAATAAAGATGGTCACTCAGTTTGACGATCCGAAGGGCGTTTACGCGATTCTTCCTTATCGGATAGACGCGAACTAGAATCGAGTGACGATGGAAACGAAACTTGTACGAGATTGCAGCGCTACGATTATTCCCGAGGGATCGGCGATTACGCTGGAAGAAGGAACTCCCGTTTATGTAACCCAGACTTTGGGAGGGAATGTCACGGTAAGAGTGGGGCAGACTTTGTACCGTATTTCAAATCTGGATATAGATGCGCTTGAAGACGTCGATCTTGGAGAGAGCAGTCCAGCTTCGGCTTCTAGGGAAGGCGATTTTTCCGAGGACTCGGTTTGGGACGCATTGAAGCAGTGTTTCGATCCTGAAATTCCGATCAATATTGTCGATCTCGGTTTGATCTATGATCTGCGAATTGACGATGTGGATACCGGCAAGAAAGATGTCGCGATCAAAATGACGCTGACCGCTCAAGGTTGCGGCATGGGACCGGTAATTGCTCAGGATGCGAAGAATCGAGTCGAACAGCTCGACGAAGTCGAGAATGCGGATGTGCAGATCGTTTGGGAACCCGTTTGGAGCCCGCAAATGATCTCGGATACGGGAAGAAAAGTCCTCGGGCTGGAGTAAACTGCTCTCTGTAGACGCGACCGCTGGTCGTGTACGCGATCAACGATCGCGTCTACAATGAAGGAATTTCACTCGCAGTTTGGGCGAGCGACTAGGCCTTCGTAAGGCTCATCGGCGAAATGCTCGAGTTTTCCGGAGAGCATGTAGCGCTCGCAGATTCTGAAGAGTTCATCCTCGCTTTGGGCGCGGCGCGCTTCGTGGAGAAATCCGCCTTCGGGATCAACGCCTTGGCCGATGAAATTGAGGAATTTCTTCATCTTGTTGACGAGCGCGCGTTCTTTGATCCAAGGTTTTTCTAGAGCGTTGTAGAGATCTCGAACGTATTGAAATACCTTGGACAATTTTACGGGGGTCGTCTTTCCGGTCGATTCGAACTCGCGGATCTGCTTGAAAACCCAGGGATTGCGAATCGCGTGACGTCCGACCATCACGCCTGCGGCTCCGGTGTAGTCGAGGATTTCACGGGCGCGGATGGCGGAGGAAACATCGCCGTTCGCGAGCACGGGGCAGGACACGGATTCGGCCGCGGTCTTGATGCAGTCGTAGTGCACTTGGCTGCGATACATTTCTTTGACTGTGCGTCCGTGAACGCTGAGTAGATCGACTTGATGCTTGTCGATCAGTTCGAGCACTTTCTCGAAGTTGCGCGTATCTTCGAATCCGATACGCATCTTGACGGTGAAAAGTCCCGGTACGGTTTCGCGGAGCATTCCGAGGATCTGGTCCACTTTCGCCGGGTCTCGCAGAAGGCCACCGCCGCAGCGCTTTTTGTAGACCGTAGGCGCGGGGCAGCCCATATTGAGGTCGATCCCGGCGACTTCGTGTTTGAGTAGATCGAGGGTCGATCGTTTCAGGTGCTCGATATCTTCGCCGATCATTTGGGCGAAGACGGGTCTCCCCGTGCGGTTCTCGGTGATGGATTCGAGAATGTGTTTTTCGAGACGAGACTGAACGTGGACGCGGAAATACTCGGTGAAGAAATAGTCTGGGCTGCCAATTCCGGAGACGACTGACATGAATGGCAAAGTTGTGACATCCTGCATCGGAGCCAGCGCCGTGATCGGCTGGCCGGGAGCGATCGTCTCGGGTAGCGCTCTGCTTGATTCGGCGTTCATGATCGCCGCAACAAGAGGCGAAAAGCAGCGACGATCAAGCTTCTTCTGTGGTCGTCGCAAGCGACGACCCTACGAAATCCGACTTACTTGAGGTCGTTTTAGAAGCGAAACTCTATGCTGCTTTGGACGCCGGATTCGAGGATGCGGGGTCCGGAGCCTAGCGGTTCGCTGAGGAGGTGTCCGGAGAGCCGGAGTCGGCTGTTTTCGGTCAGCGGTGTTTGATATTCGAGATGGGCGGTCTCGGTTTTGATTCGCGAAGGTCCGAGGAGGTTTCCTGCAGGGACGCCGTCCCAGTTGATTGTCGCCGAGGTGAGGCGCCAGTTGATGGAGCGGCCTTTGTCTAGGCCGAGATATCCGCCGAGCGTGAGCGTTCGCGAATCGTTGTCGCTGGCGGCTCCGATCGGAGTTCCGTAGTAGCGGTAGCCGCTTTGGTAGATGCTGTGTTCGTAAGCGCTATTGGCAATACCGTCGTCGAGAAACCGCATGGTTGTGTCGCTGAACTCGAGGAATATCCGACTGTGAAAGTATTTTGTTACGAAGGGTGTTTCGATTCCAACCATTCCGATTTCGCGGGTCGGCAAACCGCCTGCTTCGTCTTCTCCGATCAATTGTCCGTAAAATGCGAACGGTTTTTCGAGCGCGGAAAAGGAATAGCGCCAGTCGATTCCTCCGAGTTGATTGCCGGGTTCGTTGGAGGCGTCGGCGGCAATGCCGCTGTCGCCTCGGTTGTCGTTGCCGATCAAAAGATCGAAGAGCGTATCCAGATTTTCCGGTCGACCGGTTCCTCCCCATTGGGCGGTTCTGGATAGCCCGATTTCGAGAGACGGGATTGGCTTGAATGAAAAACGCGCTCCGACCAGTTTGGCGCGCGGCACGAATCGTTCGCTTTCGAGTTGGTTGGCAAATGCGGTGAGTTGCCAAGGTCCCAACGATTTCAATACGGGAACGGAAAACGGCGTGGATCTATTTCGCTGGAGGAATATTCCAGGGCTGGGTCGCGCGTTGAGGGAAAGGATCAAGCTGCTCTGCCATCCGGGTCCCCACCATCGGTCGACCAAGCCACCGCCAAGATTCCAGTTGCCGAGCCGCGCTGAAAATTGGGAGCCGTCGAGCCGAACGTGCTTTCCGTCTAGAGGAGAATTTACCACGGAAAGCGAAAGCGAGCCGTTCGCGTGTTGGTTGCGCTGGGAGATTGAAGCTCGAGCTTGTCCGTTTTCTCGCGAATCGGTGGAGAAGGAATTGAGCCCGCTTCGGCTCGTGCCCGGATAAAGACCGAGCGATATCGTCGCTGGATTGTTGACGAGACTTTGAAGATGGTTGAAGGAGCGATAGCTTTGCTCGTCCAGATTTGCAGGCGTGATGCTGGCGAGCGCGGCAGCCAGGTCGTCGTTGGAAATCGGCCAGGTAGTCAGCGGGATATTGATGGCTCCCGTGTCCGATAGGAATTGGAGGTGGTGGCGCGCGGCTTCATCGCCTGGGTTGAGGCCATCCGCCCTGATTGGGGCTGTCAGAGTAGCGGCGATGATGAGCGAAAATATCGAGGCGCGACGGAGCGTTTGAGTTGCCAGAGTCGCATGCGAAAGAATGTAAGATTCCACAGGTTAGCAGGTTGAATTCCAGAGTTGGCTATCGCAGTAATAGCTTTGGCGAAGCTTTACTGGGTCGCGTTTGGCTGCAAGCCGGAAATGGAGGAACGGGTCTTTAACCTAGGCAATTCGGATCAGTCCCGCTGAGCGGGATCAGTCCCTACCTTTGAGCTAGTCCTTGCCTTCTTCGTTCTGCTCTTTGAGCACGCGTTCGAGGATGGGGCTCATGTCGTCGACGGACTGGAACACGCTCTCGGTGGTGAAGATCGGCACGTTATTCTGGAGCGAAAGGACGATGGAATCGCTTGGCCGGGCGTCGAGCTCGATGATCTTCGTCGCGACCTCATTTTTCATCTCGATAAAGATCCGGGCGAAAAAAGTGCTCTCTTGAACATCGTTGATGATGATCCGAGTAATGTTCGCCTCGAGACCGGTTAGCAGGCTGCTCATGAGATCATGCGTCAGGGGCCGCTCTTTCTTAACGCCGTTGAGCGCCATCGAAATGGCGTTTCCGACGCTATGATCCACGTAAATAACGTAGGCTTTATCTTCGTTTCCGAGAAAGACTGCACAGCCATTGACTGTGGGCATGACGCCTTTGACGGAAACTGGAACGACGCGTGTACTCATAAGTTGGTCTTCTAAAATGGAGCGATTTTGTACCTTTTGACAAGAAAACAATCCAATTGAGCCATCGTCTGGCATTCTTGCTTTATTAAGCGAAACCTGCGGAAAAGTCGGTTTGTTAGAAGCCGATCAGCTGAATTTTGGCTTTTTCGGCGGCGGCGAGCGTCTTTTCTTTTTCGAGAACGATGACGCTGTCGGTCTTAAGCGCGGCGGTTCTAACCCCCGATTCCTGCATGACTTCGAGCGTGCGGAGGCCGAAAACGGGTACGTCGAAACGGTAGTCCTGGCGGTGTTTGACGGTCTTGACGAAAATCAGCTGGTCGGTCTTGAAGCCGCCCGCTCGCTTGAGCATGGGATCGGTTCCCTCGAACGCCTCGACGGCGATGACGGTCCCTTTGCGGACAACGACGCCTTGGCCCACGTCTAGACGGGCCATTTCATTCGCGATTTCGGTTCCGTGCTCCAAGTAGTCGTTGTCGATTTTCTCGAATTGCCGGGTCATCCAGCCTTGGGTGGACATTTGATCGTCCAGAAAAATGCGTGCGTCAAGCTGCTGGGCGCCTTGGGCTTCGATCTCGTCGGAGATCGCTCCAAAAATGGTTTCAGCGTTTTTGCGTTTAAGCTTCAGGAGCATGGATGCGGCCTTCAAGTCGGGCTTGAGTCCGCGAAAGAGTTTTTTCGGTGTAATCTGCCCGGCCATTACGCAGTAGCCGCAGCCCATCTTTTTTAGCGTTTTGAGCCATTTGCCCATTTGACCGACATTGAAACGCTCGCGATGCTCGGCGGGGAATCTCTCGAAAAGATCGTCGCGGGTTTCGTCTTCGAAGGCGATCAGGCGAATCTCCGCGCCCTTCGCCTTCGCCGCTTCTGCGAGAAGCATCGGGTAAACGCCTCGGCCCGCGATCAAGCCGATCGGTTTGGAGATATTGAAATCGTCTGGAAGAAACCTAGAGTGCATTCGCGGTTCAGATCAATTGGCGACGATGTTGAGGATCTTGCCGGGGACGAAGATGACTTTTCGGATGGTCTTTCCGTCGATCTGGGCTTGCACACGCGGTTCCTCTTGGGCGATCGCCAGGACTTCTTCTTGTGTCGCGGATTTGGATACCATTGTTTGGCCGCGCATTTTTCCGTTCACTTGGAATACGATGCGGGTTTCGTCGGTAGTCAGCTTGGACTCGTCGACCGCGGGCCAGGGGGCGACGGTGATGGTTTCTGTTTCTCCGAGGCGCTTCCAAAGCTCTTCCGCAATATGAGGGGCGTAGGGAGCGAGGACCTGGACGAATTTCTTGGCGGCGGAAAGACTGATCGCGTCGCTGTTTTGAATATGGTTCGCGAAGATCATCATCGCGGAAATGGCGGTGTTCAGGCGGATGTTTTCGGTGTCTTCGGTGACTTTCTTGATGGTCTCGTTGAGCGCCTTTTCGGTCTCCTTGGTGTCTTCGAATCCGTCCTGGATTTTTGGATTCGCGCCACCCTCGGGGCCGATCAGCTCGCGCCACACTTTCTTGAGGAAGCGATAAACGCCTTCGATGCCTTTCGAACTCCAAGGCTTCATCGCTTCGAGCGGACCGAGAAACATCAAGTAGAGGCGCAGCGTGTCCGCGCCGTACTTATCGATGACGACGCTGGGATTGATGACGTTGCCGCGGCTTTTGGACATCTTCTGTCCGTCTTCGCCGAGCAGCATTCCTTGGTGGAAGAGTTTCGGGAAAGGCTCTTTGGTCGGAACGACGCCTTCATCGAAAAGCACTTTGTGCCAGAAACGCGCATACAAAAGGTGGAGCACGGCGTGTTCGGCGCCGCCGATGTACATGTCGGGCGCTTGCCAGTAGTCGAGGGCTTCCTTCGCGGCGAGAGCGTCCGGATTTTTCGGATCCGTGTAGCGAAGGTAGTACCAGCAAGAGCCTGCCCACTGCGGCATGGTGTTGGTTTCGCGAGAGGCGCGAACCCAGCGCTCGCCGTTGGGCTTTTCTTCGCGGGCGGGGATGAATTCGCCCGTTTCGAATTGGTACCAGATTTCCATCCAGTCGTCGGCCTTCTTCAGCGGGCTCTCGCCGGTGCCGGCGGGCTCGTAGGATTGGACATCCGGAAGTTCGAGCGGCAAGGACGCTGGTGGGACGGGCAAGGCGAAAAGCTCGCCGTTTTCGTCGGCGTAACGGACGGACTCGCTGGGGAGCCATTCCGACAAGGTGCCGCTCGCGACGGCGGCGTTGTAGTCTTCCTCGGTTACCCAAGCGACCGGGAACGGTTCGCCCCAGTAACGCTGACGGGAAAAGAGCCAGTCTCGAAGTTTGTACTGGGTGCTTTCTTCGCCGGTGCCGGCCTGGTTGAGCTTGGCGGTGATGCGTTGCTTGGCTTCCTGCCAGGGCAGGCCGTCGAATTCGCCTGAATTGACGAGGACGCCGTCACCCATGTAGGGCAGCGGCTCGTCGTTTTCGCCTTTAATGACCTGGACGATGGGAAGGTCGAATTTCTCGGCGAATTCGAAGTCGCGCGAGTCGTGAGCGGGTACGGCCATGATTGCGCCGGTGCCGTAGCTGATCAGCACGTAGTCGGCGATCCAGATGGGAATGCGGTCGGCGGTGATGGGATGAATCGCGTAGGATCCGCTGAAAACGCCGGATTTTTCTTTGGCGAGGTCTGTGCGCTCGAGATCGCTTTTACCGGCAGCGGTTGTGACGTACTGGGCGACTTCGTCCTTTTGCTCGGAAGCAGTGAGGGCGTCGACGAGCGGATGTTCCGGAGAGAGGACCATGTAGGTCGCCCCCATGAGCGTGTCGGGGCGCGTGGTGTAGATCTCGAGCGATTCGTCGAGTCCTTCCAAGGCAAAGCGAGCGGTGGCCCCGGTTGATTTGCCGATCCACTCGGCTTGCATTTTCTTGGTGGAGGCGGGCCAGTCGACATCCTTTAGATCATCGAGAAGGCGGTCGGCGTAGGCGGTGATTTT
>JAJFLS010000655.1 GCA_021772595.1 Opitutales bacterium | reverse complement strand
CATCGACCAGTCCGCCGACGAGCTGCCCAATCTCGCGAGTCCGGAAATGAACGGCGTCGGGGCAATGGAGATTTGCGTGAGCGTGGCCGAAGGCGTCTGCGACTTCATCAGCGCCATGGACACTCCCCGTATCCAAGAATGGAATATGTGGTACCATTTGCTGAATTGCGGATTCCCGTTGAAAGTCAGCGGCGAAACCGATTTCCCATGCATGAGCGGCAGCCGCGTTGGACAAGGCAGAGTCTACGTGCAGCTCGACAACTCGCACACGCTCGATTTCGAGGAATGGTGCGACGGATTAGCGAAAGGAAGATCGTATGTATCGGATGGGTACGCGCACGCACTGGAGTTTCAGGTCAACGATCATCGACCCGGATTCGACGACGTCTCGCTTGCAAAACCGGGTACTGTGAAGATTAGCTCCAAAGTGCTGTTCGCTCCCGAAACCCCTCTATCCGTCGCCCAAGGCACGATCGCGCCGCCAGGCGGAAAGCGATACATTGGTGACACCGTGACATTCCACGGACCTCCTACTTCCTCTTCAGAAAGCGGTGGCACCCGCTTGGTCGAAATCGTGGTCAACGGGATTCCAGTCGCTTCCAAAACCGTCCCCGTCGACGGGAATATCCATTCGCTCGACTTTGAAGTGGCGATTGATCAAAGCAGCTGGATCGCGTTGCGCCACTTCCCCCAAATGCACACGAATCCCGTAAACATCATAGTCGACGAAAAGCCGATTCGCGCCTCCGGGAAAAGCGCCCTCTGGTGCATCGAGACCATCAAGCAACTCTGGCGCGTCCGAGAAAACAAAATCGCGGAGGACGAGAGAGCCGACGCTCGCGCCGCCTTCGACCGAGCCATCCAAACCTACCAAAAAATCGCCGCCGAAGCATCTGTCCCAGCCCAAGCCAATTGAAGCAGACGGGCATTCGAATGTAGCTCAGTACTTCAGCCTGAGCCCTATCAAGGTTCAAAACTCAGACTGAAGCACTGAGCTACTTTTATCGACCCATGTAAAAGCCCTCACCCTCCCGCGAATACGACGCGGAAACCGGCTTTTTCCAAAACGTCGCGTATCTCTTCGCGCTTGTCTCCCTGGATTTCGATATTGCCGCCTTTCAGCGATCCACCCACGCCGCAGCGCTTTTGTATCTGCTTTTTGAGGGCGTTCTTTTCCTCGCTCGATATTCCCACGAAATTCTTGGCGACCGTCATCCATCCGCCACCTCCCGCCGAACGCTGACGAATCACGTCCACGCGTCCGCGACTCTTAGTCGGCTTCGTTTTTTCGGGCACAGGCTCCGTAGTTCGCGCAGCAGGAGGCGGTCCTTTCGGCAACCCGCTTAGATCCAAGGAACCAAAAGGATTGTCGCCCAAACTCTCATCACCTCCATCGGTCGAAACTCGATTCTTCTTCTTAGCCATGTTTCTAAAAATCTCGTCTAGTAGCTAGCCTTGTCGCAAAATCGATTTCAATCAAATCCGACAGGCTTGGGGCGGCGCCCAAGCCCTATCTCTTTTTTGAGCATCGCTTGAATATTGGGTAGCGTCCGGGCGCCGTCCCGGACGAAATATGTGGATTTCAGCACTTATTGGACACGTTCCCAGGCATTCCGACAACTTCGCGAACGCCGCACCGTTTTCACCCCTTTCCGCCGCATATACCTTTCGGAATATCGCTCTCGCCTTCCAAAAACATGAGCGCCTTCTGATAGCTCCTGCGCTTGAGGAAGTGAAGCAGTTGCGGATCCAGCTCGCGCTTGTGAGTCCGCGCCGCATCGTCCAATTCACTCAAGGCCTTCGAGATCCGAGCCGCATCAGATTGGCTGATCGCCTCCTGCATCGAAATAAGCGCTTCTTTAAGTTTTTGTTCAATCATCGCAAAAGTCAGTTTAAGCCATCATCCTGGATGGATCCGAAGCCAAGACCAATCTTTTCTAACCACAAACGAGCAAAGTGCTCTAGCACAGTCCATCTAGGTTTCGACAAACATTTTCTAACCACAGATCACACGGAGAGCACAGATACGAATCTCCCTAATTCTGGACCCACTAACCGCAGCCCAATCATCTGAGATCTCTGTGCAATCTGTGGTTATTATTCCCCGCAATCCTTTCGACGACTCGTTTTGCTTTACTCGCCTATCACGCGCCACTAACGCTCTTTAACGACAAATTCCTATGTTAACGCGATACGCACAGCCACTTAACAACCAAATCGCTCCCAGAGCCTAGCAAAACGAAAATGCTGACGATTGCCACGCGATCCAACGCCGACCTAATCGACGAGTACTACGAGAAGTGGAAGGCCGATCCCGCCTCCGTCGACGACCAGTGGAGCTCCTTTTTCGAAGGATTCGAACTCGGCCTCACCTTGCCCCCCAAGAAACCGCGGGCCCGAAAAGGCGGTGGAGGCGCCCGAGACTCGAAGCAGATGAACGTTTCGAGCCTCATCTATCGTTACCGCAGCATCGGCCACACTCAGGCGAATCTCGACCCACTCTCCGGTCCCCCGCCAGCCAATCCGGATCTCGAACTCGACCAATTCGAGCTCGAAAAAAGCGATCTCGATCAGAAATTCAACTCCGGCCACTTCCTCGACGAGAAGAAGATGAAGCTGAGCAAACTCATCGAGGCGCTCAAAAAGACCTACTGCGGCAACATCGGCTACGAGTACGTCCACATGCAAAACACCGAAGCCCGCCGGTGGATTCAGCAAAAGATCGAACCGCTCCAAGGCCGTATCGAGTTTTCGAATAAGATTAAAAACCGCATCCTCCGGAAGGTCTACGCGGCCGAGACTTTCGAGCGCTTCCTCCACACGCGCTACACCGGCCAGAAACGATTTTCCCTCGAAGGCGGCGAAACGCTCATCCCATGCCTCGACAACGCCCTGGAACATTGCGGCCGACTCGGAATCAAGGAAGTCGTCATGGGCATGGCCCATCGAGGCCGCCTGAACGTCTTGGCGAACACTCTTAAAAAATCCTACGAATTCGTGTTCGAGGAATTCGGAGACAACTACATCACCAACACGGTCGCCGGCGATGGCGACGTGAAGTATCATCTTGGATACGAGAAAGTGATCGAAACAATAGAGGGTCACTTCGTGGAGATTCGCCTTGCCTCCAACCCATCCCATCTCGAAGCGGTCAACCCCGTCGTCGAAGGCAAGGCCCGCGCCCGGCAACGCATCCTTAACGACACCGAGCGCAAGAAGGTGCTCCCGATCCTCGTCCACGGCGACGCCGCCTTCGCGGGCCAAGGACTGGTCGCGGAAGTCCTGAACTTCTCCCAGCTCCCGGGCTACCGCACCGGCGGCACGCTCCACGTGATCGTCAACAATCAAATCGGTTTCACCACCACACCAAAGGAAGCGCGGTCGACGCGATACTGCACCGACATCGCCAAGATGATCGAGGCGCCTATTTTCCACGTGAATGGCGACGACCCGCTCGCCGTCGTCTTCGTCACCATGCTGGCGATCGAATACCGCCAAGCGTTTCAATCCGATGTCGTGATCGACATGTATTGCTATCGCAAGCACGGGCACAACGAGGCCGACGAGCCTATGTTCACCAACCCGACGCTCTACGATCGCATAGCCAAGCACCCGCCCGTCAGCGCTCTCCTATCGGAAACGCTGATCAATGACGGCACATTCACCCACGAGGAAACCGAATCGATTCGCACGCTATACGAAACCTCTCTCGAGGATTCTCTGGAACGTGTCAAAAAGGCGTCCGAAAAAAAGATCCGCGAGCGCAACCAGTTCGCCGGATCCACCGCTGTCTTTCAGCCGAAGTACACGTTCGACCCTACCGAAACGAGCATCAGTATTCAGAAATTGGAAACCCTCGTTCGCGGCTTGACCACGATTCCCGATTCCGTAAACGCCAACCGAAAAATAAGGCGCTTCGCCGACCAGCGCCGCAAAGCCTTCGAAGAGAAAAAGCCCATCGACTGGTCCTACGCGGAAGCCCTCGCATTCGGCTCGCTCCTCGTCGACGGCATCCCCGTCCGGCTATCGGGTCAAGACAGCGAGCGCGGCACATTCAGCCAGCGCCACGCCGTCGTGCACGACGAGGTCACTGGCGAACGATACGTGCCTCTACTCAATCTCGCTCAGGACCAAGCCCGCTTCTGCGTCTACAACTCCCTCCTTTCCGAAGTCGGCGTGCTTGGCTTCGATTTCGGATCTTCCATCGACTACCC
>JAJFLS010000654.1 GCA_021772595.1 Opitutales bacterium | reverse complement strand
GCCGCATCCGGAGAATGCAAGCAGAGTGGCGAAAGCGGCGATTCGTTTTATTGAAGAGTTCATTGTATTGAAAAATTGGGCTCTAGTGGAAGCGGGATCGCGCACGCGAAATTCGGGCGCGGTATCCTACGCGTTCAAGATGCTCAACACCTCCGCGTGGAGGTTCGAGGTTGCGGCCACGATCGATTCTCCTTTCGCGGGATTCCCGCCGGACCAGTCGGTAATCGTCGCGCCCGAGCCGCGGACGATAGGAACGAGCGCCATGATATCCCAAGGTTTCATGATCGGATCGAGCATGATGTCGGCGCTTCCAGTCGCCAGCAGATAGTAGCCGTAGCAATCACCCCATGTGCGGGTGAACCGCGTTTTCGAGACGAGCTGTTCGAAGGCCGCGCCGTTTTGATGCTCGCCGACCGATTTGTGATCAGTCGTCAGAAGGATCGAATTTTGGAGCGGTCGGTCGGTCGCGGCTTGGACGACGCTTCCATTGACGGCGGCGATTTTGCCGTTGCCGCTAATGCGTTTGCCGAGAGCGGGGAAGTTGATGCAGCCGAAAATTGGTTCACCGTTTTCGAGGAGAGCGATCATCGTCCCGAAAAGAGGGCAGCCGCTTGTGTAGGTTTTCGTGCCGTCGATTGGGTCCAATACCCAGGTGAATCTGGCGTTCGGATTGAGGTCGTCGAATTCTTCACCTTTTATTCCGTGGTCCGGGTAGAGAACTTGTATGGCCTCGCGAATCTCCCGCTCGGCTTCCTTGTCGGCGAAAGTCACGGGGGTTTCGTCACCCTTCAGCTCGATCTCCAGATCAGGGCTTTCATAGAGAGAGAGGATTAATTTCTGCGTTTCGGCGCAGAGCTTTCGCGTGAACTCGTCGAATTCGTCAAATTGCATAAGAAGGAAAATCTTAGATTGCGCGCTTGGTTCTTATGGTTAAAGCTTTTTACCGGACAAGATGGAATTCTATTGGGACGAGCTGCCGATCCATGTGATCGATTTCGAGGGCGGGCCGCATTGCGGCATCGTTGAGTTCGGGGTCGTGACACTAAGAGGCTACACCATAGAGTCGGTGGCTACGCGGATTTGCCGGCCTAAAGCGGCAATCCCGAAAAGCGAGCAGGCCATTCATGGAATCAGTTCGAAAGCTGCGAAATCCGAATTGCCGTTCCAGGACGAGTGGGAAAGGTTCGCTCGCCTGAGGGAGACGGGGCCTCTGTCGGCTCACTTCGCTTCCGCGGAAAACTCGATGCTGAAATCGGTTTTCCCCTATCCGCGAAAATCGCCGAGCTGGATAGATGAAGACAAGTCGGTCGCAATCTGGGGGCCCTGGCTGGACACCGGAGTGCTGTATCGAGAATTGGGAGACAATCGAAGTTCGCTCAGACTGGAGGAATTGATTCTTCGCTACGATTTGCAAGCGGAGCTGGACGCGCTCGGCAGCGTTCATTGTCCGAGCGGTCGACAAAGCTACCACTGCGCATTGTTCGACGCGCTCGCGTCCGCGTTGCTATTGACCTATTACTGCAGCGAGTTTTTCGACGAGCGAATGACGCTCGCTCAACTCGTCGCCCGCAGCCAAGGCAACGCGATCAAACGGCAGAAAGTGGAACAACGGGAGTTGTTTTAGAGGGATTCTAAGGCTCCTATTGTAGGAGCTTCTCGCAAGCTGTTTTTCGCCCACGGATTACGCGGATTTTCACGGATGACGGTGGCAGCTGGCTGTATAGTTCAACTTGATTTGGTGGCGCCATGTTGCGATGTGCTCGATCCTCCTTTAAGCAGGACCGAGGAAAGTCGTTACTTTGAAGGCTCCATTTGAATTTCGCTTAAGAGCTTAGCACGGGCCTTTTTGGTTACTCGAAATCTTACTAGCTCTTCGTTATTTTCTCCGAAATAGCCGCCCGCAACGAGGTTCATATCCTTGATCGCCTGCTCAAACGTCTGACCTTTGGCGCGAATGTTATAATGCGTTGACCACAGGGGCTTCTTGTTATTGCCGAAATTATTGGAATCGTACGCCATCAGAATCACAAAGTAGCGTTCGTCTCTCATCAGCGTATCCAATATCTGTCGCTCGCTCCCAAAAGAACTTCTTATTCTATACGCCTCGTCCATCCCTAGAAGCTCAACGAGGCTGAAATCTTCGTTATTATCGATCTTGAGAAATTTTCGGCGAATATCTTCCTGAAACTCAATACTCCGCATCGATGAAATTTCCCGTCTCGATCTGTGTGACATCCGAAAGATGGTATCGTCCTGATCATTTTGAGTTAATCCTGACAATTCTGAATTTGACCGATTTCCAGGGGAAATGCCGTAGTGCAATACGATTACCAAATCACTCTCTTCGCTTTCATTCGCTAAATGGTAATCGTTTCTCTCGAGGTAAACAGACACATCCTTAATAATATCGTCGATTGGCATCGATTGCTCCCAATTTTCCTTTATGTTCCCTGGATAGAATCGACCCTTCATCATATGATAACTTTGGTCTACCCCGCCTTTGCTAAATGCACGGGATATCAAGTAAGACGTTGTCGCTTTCGATTTAACGATGACTAGATTTGCAGAGTAGGCAGACTGCGTGAAGATTATTGATACGGCGGCGAGAAGCGGGAAAAGCAGTTTTCTGGCGACGAACGAGTATCGGAAATACTTCACTGAGTTGGGACAGAGGAGTTTCATAGTTGGATAATTTTAAGGATGTTGCGTACGGGTGAATTGGCACGCAGGTCGAAACTTGTGCGGATACAAATCCCAGTTCAATCGCAAAATCCGAATCCGGAATAGTCCAGAGATCATGACGACTATGTGGTGGCTCAAAAAGCCTTTCTAAGAGCCATTCCTTTCTCACACGCCGCTCATTCCCGATAGTTCCATGACGAGCAATGTCTCTCCTTCGAAGTGACTATTAGTTCGACGCTGAGCTGGAGTGCGAACGCCATCGTGAGCGGGAAGTGCAGGCTGTCAGGCTCTTGGTACGGTGCGTGCTCCAGACCTAATCAATGAATTTGACTCAAGCTAAGAAGCGAATCCGCGAAAATTTAGAAGATCAGGAGTTTTTTCGATTTCAATTTTCTTCCTTCGCGTTTTTGCGGCTTCGCGTGAGGCCTCTTCTTCAAGCTTGATAACTACTAATTGAAACTTGAAGATTGTGGAAACCGCTCAATAGTTCGTTAGCCCTCAAAAATATATCTAATATGAATCATCTATTCCGGATCGTTTTATCAATTCTACTTGCGGCCGTGGTCGCATCCTGCGGCTCTCAAAGCTCCTCGGAAATTCCGACGGGCGATGTTGATATCGGTGCTGCGCGAGACCTTATAGCGCAGGAGAAAGATGTAATTGTCCTCGATGTCAGGACGCCCGCGGAATTTGCGCTTGGACATATCGAGGGAGCTCTAAACATAAATATCGCCGGAGCGGATTTCACGGAAAAAGTTTCCAAGCTTGATCGGGACAAGAGCTATATCGTCCATTGCGCCGCGAATACCGAAAACGGACGGGCCGCGAGATCAGTAGATATTATGAGTGGCTTGGGGTTCAATAATCTCCTGAGCATGGAGGGTGGATTCATGGCATGGGAAAAGGCGGATCATCCGGTTGTTAAGATCGCTCCATAGGGAGCGAGGCGAGCAAGACTACTCTTGCAGGGTCTTCCATTTGTCTTTCTCTGTGAAGATCAGAGTGCGGATTTTCGAGTTGAGAGAAAGGTTCACGGTGTTGACTTGATTGGGGAAAACGTCTCGCAGCACGTCGTGGCGGAGGGCGATTGTGTTTGGCAGGGGCGATTCGGTTTCCTGGAATACGAGCGCATACTCGCCGTCATGTTCGGCCCCGATGAGGGTTAGCGTTACGGGTTCTTTGCTTGCTTGGTCGACGATCTGAAATCGTTTCTCCACGTACAGCGCGAGTTGGGCACGGGCTTCGATGGAATCAAGTGTCAGCTGCGGCTTGTGCAGGACTTTGGCAAGCGCTTGCTCGGCGTCGTGGGCGTGCAAGCGATGGACGATTTCGATCGTGCCGGTGTTGGCGTTGTGCTCGATTGTTGTTAGCGCTTCGGGCTTGCGATGGGCGAAGAAGGGAGCGGTTGCGAAGAGCAGCGCGAAGATGGTTGTGGCAATTCGGGAAAGCCTCATGGGTCGCGGTCTTGTGGGCTTGATTCTGCTGTGCGCATGAGCATCGACTTTAGTTTTTCTGAATTGTAGGAGCCTGCGTGCAGGCGATCTTCTTTCCCATCGATCTGGCTATAGAATCGCCTGCAAGCAGGTTCCTACACTCGGCGAATCATGGTTATTAACGAACTGACTTCACTGCTCTGTCGGCTTTAGCGGGACTTTTTTTGCGGATGGGTCTTCTTCGCCTTTGGGGCCGCGTAGCTCTTCGAGCATGTCGGCCATCATGTCGCGGCTTTTGTCTTCGGCTTTGTACAGCTCGATTCGGGAGCGATGGATGCGGCTTGGGAAATGGTTGTTGGAATAGTCGGAGTCGGCAGTTTCGTGACGCGGGTCGAGCTCGATAGATTTTACGGCCTGGTCTCGAATGAGCATCTTTGTAACCGCTTTGTGGTTACGTCGCCAGATCACGGCGGGCAACATCGTGGACTCCTGAGAATCATCGGCATTTGTTATGAGCAGGGGTAGGGGAGTGGGCAGTCCTCCGATGTTTTTGAAATCTATGAAGTAGATGAATTTATCTTCCTTCGCCGCTCGCTCTAAAGCAGTGCGTTCCCAGTCTTC
>JAJFLS010000653.1 GCA_021772595.1 Opitutales bacterium | reverse complement strand
GTATTGGCGGAATGTTCTCAACGATTCGGATCGGCTTCCACGCCTGCGGACGGAATCGCTTGAGACTTTGCAATTGGGCGGCGATCGCGAAGTAGGCCCCATCGCGGCAGCGTTGTTATCCGAGCCTGCATTCCGGCAAGCGGCTCTCACAGCGCTGCCAAACTACATGAACGCGTCCATCGCCGATAAAGTGATCGAGGCTTTACCCGATTTTCCGCTCAATCTTCGAAACGAAGGAATCAATCTGTTGGCGTCCCGCCCAAGCACGACGCTGGCGCTATTGGAGTCGATACAAGATGAGAGACTGAACGCATCTCTCGTTTCGCCCGCGCTCATGAGGCAGATGAGGGGCCATGGAGATGAGCGCATTGCGCCGCTTATGGAATCGATTTGGGGCAAAATGAATTCGGGACCTGCAAATTTGCCGAGGCAAATGAGGCAATGGAACTACGATCTCACGCCTGAACGTCTGAGCCGAGTGGACCTTTCGTATGGACGGCATGTATTCAATAATACCTGCGGCACGTGTCACCAACTGTTCGGCGAAGGCGTGGCTCTAGGGCCTGATTTGACGGGATCTAATCGAGCCGATCTGGGCTACCTGCTTGAAAACGTACTCGCTCCCAACTCGATTGTGGGCAACGCCTATCAGCTGAACATAATCACTACTAAGGATGGACGCGTGATCAGTGGCATGGTCCGTCTTGAAAACGAGAACAGTGTTCTGGTCGCAATGGCCGGAGGAGCGGAAGTGGAGTTAGCGAAAAACGAAATAAAAGAGCGCCAGATTCTCGAGCAATCCATGATGCCGACGGGTTTATTTGAAGCGATCCCCGAGAATGATGTGGCCGCGCTCGTCGCGTATCTTGCGAGTCCGACACAAGTCGAAAAATGGAAGGAAGAGAAGTGAGTGTATTCATAAATGGTCGAGTCGTAGGGGCTTCGCAAGCGAAGCCCCTACAAGAAACCTCATAATTAAATGTTCAGGCTAAAGCACTGAGCTACTGATATTGCTAAATACGATGATAACGCGCACAGTCTCTGTATTCCTTTCTCTTGTTTTCGCTTCGCTGGTTTCGGCGGTGGAGAAGCCCAATATCATAATCATTTTTTGCGACGATATGGGCTATGCGGATATCGGGCCGTTTGGGGCGGAAGGTTACGAGACGCCGAATCTGGATCGCATGGCTCAGGAGGGAATGAAGTTTACGGATTTCCATGTCGGGGCATCTTTCTGTTCGCCGTCGCGCGCGACTTTGATGACGGGCTGTTATCCGATCCGCGTTGGGGTTCCGGGCAATTTTAACCCGAATTCCAAGACCGGACTCAATCCGAACGAAATAACGATCGCGGAAATCGTGAAGCAAAAAGACTACGCGACCGCGATGTATGGGAAATGGCATTTGGGGCACATGCCGGAGTTTCTGCCAACTAGCCAGGGCTTCGACGAATGGTTCGGTTTGCCGTATTCCAACGACATGTGGCCGTACCATCCCGATCCGCGCTACAATTTTCCGGACCTGCCGTTGATGGAAGGAACTGAAGTGCTCAACCCAGCCATCACGGATAAGGAGCAGGTCAACCTAACGACTTGGTACACCGAGCGAGCGGTCGCCTTCATCGAGAAGAACCGGGAGAATCCGTTTTTCATCTACCTGCCGCACGCGATGCCGCACGTCCCATTGTATGCCTCCGACAAATTCAGCGGGACGACCGAGAGAGGTCCGTTGGGCGATGTCGTAGCGGAAATCGATTGGAGTGTAGGTCAGATTTTGGATACGCTTAAACGTGAGGATCTCGACGAGAACACGCTGGTCGTTTTCACCTCCGACAATGGCCCTTGGCTCCTGTACGGTAATCACGGCGGGTCTGCTGGTCCATTGCGCGAAGGGAAGGGCACCCGCTTCGAAGGCGGTTTTCGCGTGCCTTGCGTAATGCGGTGGCCAGGGAAAATTCCGGCGGGCGAAGTCTGCGACGAATTGACGGGTTCGATGGATCTCTTACCGACGGTGGCTGAGCTTGTGGGAGCTGCGGTTCCGACGGATCGGATTATTGACGGGAGAAATATCGCGCCGCTCCTGTTTGGCGAGAGAGGGGCGGTCTCGCCTCATGAGATGTTTTACTATTTTGGAGGCCGCGCTCTGAATGGGGTTCGGAGCGGGAAGTGGAAATTGTTGTTTCCTCACGAATTTTCTCAGCCATCGCCTGCAGGAATAGATGGAATACATGGACAGCGAAAATTAGTGCCGATTGGTCTATCGCTTTACAATCTGGATACGGATCTTGGGGAACGCCGCAATGTTGCGGAGCAGTATCCAGAAGTCGTGGCCGATTTAGAGGCGTTGGCAGAGAGGGCGCGATTGGATCTTGGAGACGGCGAGCGTGCCGGGCCGAACCGTCGTCCGGTGGGTGGACTGGAACGTCGTTGACGAAATCGGATTTGGTTGAGGCTTTTTGTCATCGCTCACTTTGTTCGCTAGTTCCTTCACCCGCTTCGCGTGATCAGGAAATAGGTTTCCGCTTCCGTCTACGTGCTGCTACGCCGAGACAAGCTGCGGAAATTAGGTTCGAGTTTGGTTGAGAGAGTGTTGAATAAATTAATGTAGGAGCGGGTTTCCCCCTCGATATCACCGATCGACAAAACATAGAATGAGGATTATCGCGGGGTAAACCCGCTCCTACAAATATCCAACCGTGCAGATTGGGATTCTTTATCGGTGCACTAGTAAACGTCGCGGAGGTAGCGTTTTTCGGATTTGAGATTTTTGATGTATTCGACGGCGTCTTCGTGATCTCGGGAACTGTGTTTTTCGACGATATCGACTAAGGCTTGATCGACGTCCTTGGCCATGCGTGAAGCGTCGCCGCAGACATAGAAATACGCTCCCTGGTCCAGCCATTCAAAGAGCTCCTTGCCGTGCTCTCTCATGCGGTCCTGCACGTAGATCTTTTCTGCCTGATCCCGCGAAAATGCGGTATCGAAGCGCGTGAGGAGCCCGCTTGCGAAATACGATTCGATTTCTTCTTTGTATAGAAAATCCAAGGACGCGTGCTGATCTCCGAAGAATAGCCAGTTCTTTCCGTTTGCTCCACGCGCGTTTCGTTCTTCCAGAAAAGCGCGAAAGGGAGCTATCCCAGTTCCCGGCCCAATCATGATCACGGGAGCGTCGTTGTCGCTTGGAAGTTTAAAGCTCTTCGTGTGGTGGAAGAAAACGGATACGGGAGCGGCACCTTCGTGTTCTCCCAAATAGGAAGAACAAACGCCTTTGCGGTCTCTTCCGTGTGTCTCGTATCGAACGACTCCGGCCGTTATGTGAACTTGGTTAGGGTGAGCATTCGGGCTGGACGAGATGGAGTACAAACGCGGAGCCAGTTTCGGCAGAATGGAAACGAATTCGTCGGGAGATTCGAAGGTCGTCGGAAAGCGGAGCAGGAGATCGATAAATTGTCGTCCCCAGGAGTATTCCTTGAATCGATCGCGATCCTCGACGAGTGTATTCAATTCTTCATTCAACGCGATCGCGGCGTATGCTTTCGCGACTTTCGGAGAGAGATTCGCGATGTCGTGGTAGCGAGTTAGAGCATCTCGCAGGCATCCTTTTTCGCCGTTCGGGGAATTGACGAACTCCTGGCCGCTGAACCCAACTGCATTCAGCAGATCGCCGACATACAGCGAGCAATTTTCTGGAACTACTGCGAGCGCATCGCCCGCTTCGTATTCGAAACCTGAGGTCGCTATTGAGAGCTCCACATGGCGGGTTTCCTTGGCGGAGCCATCGCCGTTGAGATTTCGATTGGCTATTATGTTAGACGGGAACGGATTCGCTTTGCCATAGGCTATTGGTTTCTCGATGGCCGCAACTTCTGTATCCAATGAACCTTCGCTATCGACGCTTTCCGAAGTTTTAAGGGATTGCCCAACCGCGTGTATCCACTTGGTAAATGGTTCTTCGAAATCGACGTCGCAGTCCATTCGAGGGCAGATTTCGGTCCCGCCGAGGACCTTCAGTCGATTGTCCAAATCGATTCCGCATTTGCAGAAATCCGGATAGTTCGAATCGCCCAAAGACAGAACCGAATAGCGCGTCTTATCGAGCTTGGGCGCCTCATCGCTGTGCAGCCATTCGTAGAAGTCCATCGCATTGTCCGGCGGATCGCCATCGCCGTAAGTTGAGGTCATGATGAGGAGCAGTTCCTCGTCCACCAGGCTGGATTTATTATAGTCGGCAAAGTCGATAACGCGAGGAGCGAATCCGTTGTTCTTCAGTGACTTGGCCGCTTGTTTCGAGAGCGTTTCGGTGTTGCCGGTTTGGGATCCCCAGAGGAGGGTGACTGTTTTCGCTGACTCTTCTGAAAGGCTCGCATCTGTCGAGCCGACTGAGGATGCAGTCGAATACATGCCGGCGAGGAATCCGTTTAGCCACCCGATTTGTTCTTTTGAGAAGGGCGCGTTTTCAGGAATGTAGGGAGCGATCGACGCGTTATTCATAGATTTCGTTAGGCGTTGGTTTTATAGAATTCATTTGATTAGGAAGCGATCGATTCGATCGAGTACAAGCGCTTCAAGGCCTCGGCATCGTGGCGACGGTTGAATGCGATGAAGCTCTCGTTTTCGAATCGAAGTTCTGAATACCGTTTGAGAGCGTTTTTGAGTAGCGGCTTTATTTCGTCGAAAGGAATGCCTTTGAAAACCTCCGTGGCGATGCCTTGCGCGTCATCGACGCCTCCGCCGAACACGATATTGTATCCGTCCACGTTTTCGCCATCCACTTTGACTTTCACTCCTTGCAGTCCGATGTCGCCGATGTAGTGCTGGGCGCAAGAATGATGGCATCCGGTTAAGTGGATGTTCACTGGCTGGTCGATCGTGATTTCGTTGCTAAGATATTCGCCCAACTCCAATGCGTTTCCCTTTGTGTCGCATGCCGCGAACTTGCAGCCCTTGCTTCCCGTGCAAGCCACCAGTCCTCTCAGGATGGGGTGCATCTCGCAGCTTAGCCCGATCGCTTTAAGTTCCTTTGCAATGATCGCCACATCTTCACTGCGAACGTAGGGAATGAGAAGATTCTGCCACACTGTCAGTCTCAATTCTCCTCTTCCGTACTGCCGCGCTAGTTGCGCAATCGCTTTCATTTGATTCGGGAGCATTCTTCCGGCAGGAAAAGCCACGCCAATGTAATTGAGGTTTTCCTCTTTTTGGGGATGCACTCCGATGTGCTGATGCCGTACGATCGGGCGCCGCCTCTCGCAGGCGTCGAGCGGGAAACGGCAAAGCTCGAAGTTTAGCTTCACTGCGGAGGCGTCGATGAATCGCTCGATTCCCCAATCATCTATGAGGTACTTCAATCTCGCTTTTTTGCGATTGGTACGGTCGCCGTTCTCGATGAAAACCTGGATCATCGCTACCGCCACTGCTAAGCATTCCTCGGGTTTGATCAAAATCCCAGAGTCTCTTGCGAATTGCTTGTGCCCCGTGATTCCGGCGAGTTGAACGCGGAAGTATACCCCGGGCGGTACGGACTGGCCTTCGGGAACTTTGACGGCGTAGAAGGCGATGTCATTCGTGTCAGCGCAAACGGAGATCGCGCCGCCGCCATCGAACGAAATATTGAATTTACGAGGCAGACCGTAGAGCTCCCGCGTATTCAATATTAAATGATGCATTCCCTTGGCCAGTTCGCGGACATCGTAAATCTCATGGAGATCGAAGCCCGCTGTAGGCGATGCGGTGATATTTCGAAGATTGTCGGCGCCCGAGCCGCGGGAGGTCAGACCCAGGTCAACCAGGCCTTCGAGGATTTTGACGCAGTTGCGCGGCTCGATCTCTCTCAGTTGAATATTTGCTCGAGTCGTGAGATCGGCGTATTCACCAGCACAGGTTTCCGCGAGTTCGGCTAGGCCTTCGAATTGATGAGATGTCAGAAGTCCGCCAGCGATGCGACATCGCAGCATCAGGGAATTTTGAGCGGGCGATACGTTGAAGAGCCCATGATACTTGAATCTGAATACATCGCCTCCTTCAGGTAGTTTGTCTTGGACCGCAGATTCGGCGATTCGGTGATAGCAGTCCAATCCGTTCAGCTCGTGTTTGATCCTCTCTTCTTTCGAAAGATCTTCGATGGGCGTCCCGTGAACCTGTTCTTCCTCAGCGAGATTCGCTGCTTCCGTTGAAAGACTAGTTGATTGATTCCCGATCCCTGGTTGGGCTCCGCCTCGCTGGCTCACGCCCGCGAAGAATCCTGCAAGGTACTCTTTTTGTTGTCCTGTGAATACTGTCTCTAACTCCGTTAGCATAAGTCGGTAAGGGGGTTGTGCCCTGGATTCCCTCAAATAGCACTTGGGATGCCAATTGAGTGGGCACGTAATCGTTTGCCGCTTATGATTGATCTCGAATCTGAAAAATTCAAAATTCGTTAAGGTGTTGAATTGCAACCGCTAGAATGAATTTTAGCACTTCCCAAGTGCATACGTAATCGAACTAGGTAGAGGCATGCATCGATCAAATTTGATCGAAAAGAAGTTCAGGCGTGATTTCGAGTGCTTCATTTTGAATCAACTTTATTAATGAAAAACCAAGAATAGGATAAAAATATTCATACTAAAAGAAAGG
>JAJFLS010000652.1 GCA_021772595.1 Opitutales bacterium | reverse complement strand
CTGTGAACTTGAATGGCTTGAGCGGCTTGCCCGCTAGCTTCGCGGTGATATTCGCGCCGCATTGGGCGCCTAGTCTAGAGGCGAATTGCGCGGTCGGAGGCGTTAGCGCTCCGTCCGTCATCGTCGTCGCAGCGCAGTCGCCTGCCGCCCATAACCCATCGACCCCCTCGACTTCGAGCTCCGCGTTCGTCACTAGGCGACCCCGTTCGCTCTTCAGGTCGTGCTTTTCGATCATCTCTTTAACGAATCGATGCGGCGCGTTTCCAACTGTGGAAATCACCGTGGCGCCTTCAATCCAGGTGCCATTATCTAGGTACACAGTTGTCGCTGTCACTGCTCTGACCTTCTGGTCAAGGACAAGCCACAGCCCGCGCCGCACCAACGTATTCTCGGCGTAACGCGCCAACTTCTCGTCCATTGTCGGCAAAATGTGAGATCCAGCGTGGATCAGAACTACCTTGAAGTCTTCTTTCTCGAGCCCTTGGTAAGACTTGCCGGTAGAAGCTATAAGATCGAGAATCTGCCCTGCGGTCTCCACGCCGGAATAGCCGCCTCCAACCACGATGAACGTCAGTAGACGCCGTCGCAACTCGGGATCGGATTCCAACATAGCATGCTCGAAACGCGCGATTATACGGGTTCGCAAAATCATCGCGTCGCCAACTGTTTGCATCGGCAAGGCGTGCTGCTGCATTCCTGGAACGCGGCTCAAATCGATTTCCGCGCCCAGGCACACCACAAGTTCCTTATAAACGATTTTAACAGGATTTACGTGAGGATCGGGAGAGATCATCACGCTCTTTTCCTCCAGATCGATTGATTCGATCTCCGCCCGATATACTTGTACTTTCGGACACAACGAGCGCAGGCTGTTGACGACGTGCCTCGGCGATATCGACGCTCCTACAACTTCCGCGAGCATAGGCTGAAAGACCATGTAGTTATTACTCGATACAATTCCGACCGAGTGATTCTTCGGGTTCATCTTTTTCCCGAGAGCCTTACCAGTGTATACGCCGGCGAATCCGCCTCCCAGAATCAGTACATCTAATTTAATTTCACGTGACATAGAGTTTATAACGAGTGAAGACGGCTGAGAAACTGTCCATTAAATCGATAACCTGTAGTGGCTTCACTAATCATAGTGGCTCGGTGGATACTAAGCTTCCAACGGGGTTTTTCGAATGAAACAGAGAAATCCCAATTCCCTGTTATGAATAAACGCCAGCGCCAGGCTGCTCGCCCAAACCGCGACCGCCATCATGAACATCATTCCGCCGTCATTGCTTCCGTCGGGGTAGGTCATGGAAACGCTTCCAAGCTTTATATGGCTTAGCATTGCGCCGGTCATCGCGACTAGCCCGGCGACACCGCCATAAGCAACCGTCCTCGGAGTAACGATTAGAATGATCACCGTTAGCTCCAACACTCCAACAAGGTATCGTCCGACCGGTTCCTGTCCAAGCAGCTCGAAAAGATGTTTCGCCTCCGCCGATCCGGACAGTTTATTGAACGAAACCATCAATAGTATAAGGGTGATGACAGCTCTCAGTATTAGACTAAGAACTTTCTTTGTTTCTTGCAGGCTCATGCGACAGACTTGGTTGGGGTTTAACTACAATTCGATTGACTAAGCGAGAACCGGCACAGGTCGCCGTTCGCTTATCAGCACAAGTTCAAAACCCACTTAATGAATTTAATGTCTACAAGAAATCAGCGAACGCGCTTAACAAATCAGCAAACGCGCCCAAAAGCTCGACCCTGAAGCAAGCATCAGACAAGCGTTCGCTGAAAAATCGCGCTTGAGGCGTTTCAAGACTGAACCCAAACGTTTCATAAATTCAAAGATGTCGCCCACGAAGAGCACAGAGAACACGAAGCGATCGCCGCCAGGGCAGAATCGCCTTCGTGTAACTTGGTGTCTTTCGTGGGAGAAAAATAAATACATTTTCTATTCTCATTTTTAATGATGTTACAAAAAGTCATATAAATACGCGCAAGTAATTGAGCTCCAATAACTAACGATTTTTGGGCCTCGAGTTTATGAAACTACGAGTTGAAGGATGCCACGCGTAGCCGGAATTGCGCTATTAGCATTGAAATCTTGGCCGAACTTCGGATTACTTCGCGAACTCCCAGTCATGCTCGATTCCCTTGCCCGAAAACAGAAAAGACTCGCTACAGCGCTTTTCGCTCTAATGGCCTTCGCATTGCTGATGGGACCCGGTCCGGGCGTCCATCTCGTGAATCCCGATCCCAGCGATCCCGACGCGATCCGCTTCCTTTTCGGAATGCCGATCATCTGGGTCTGGGCAGTGTTCTGGTTCATGGTCGAAGCAGCTTGCGTCGTTACCGCCTATCGAACGCTTTGGAAAGGCGACAAATCATGACTCTTGGGAGCGTCGCCACGGAAGGCGGTTTTACGTCGACCATAGTCACCGTACTGATTCTGTACATGATCGTGCTGCTCGTCCTGGGCGTGGTGGGCTTTCTTCGCAGCAGAGCGACGGAGGAGGACTTCTACCTCGCCGGTCGCGGTCAAGGTCTGCTGGTAACGGTGATGACGATTATGGCGACTTTCTTTTCCAGCGCCGCGATTCTCGGAATTCCCGGCAACGTCTACAAAGACGGAGTCGCCTTCACCCTTTTCGCGCTGAATCTGCCCGTGGCCGGAGTCTGCATTTACGTATTGGGAAGCAAAATACGCCGCATGGGGCAGAAACGGGGATTCGTCACGCAGGGCGATATGATTGCCGATTACTACGGCGACTCCGCGCCGCTCCGGGCAACCGTGGCTCTAGCCGGTTTCTTTTACGTCATTCTGTACATTGTCATGCAAATAAAAGCGGGAGGCTACCTCGCCCAAGTGATGTTCCCGGAAACCGAACCGCTGAATTTTCTTGGCTACGAACTGGAAACCTTCGAGCTGGGCGCAACTGCCCTATCGCTCGTGACGATGATCTACGTTCTCATCGGCGGCATGCGTTCGGTCGCGTGGACCGACGTGCTTCAAGGATTCCTGTTGCTGGGCGGTTTAATTCTCGCGTCGGTCGCGACCATCGCGGCGCTCGGCGGGATGTCAGGATTTTTCGATACAATCGCCAAACTTCCTTCGGAGGCCTTGTCGCTGCCAGGACCCCGAGGAAATTGGAACGCGTCTGCCTTGCTGACGATTTGCATTTTCACGTCAATCGCATCGATCATCCAACCCGGACAATGGATGCGGCTCTACGCGGCTCGCAACGACCGGACTTTGAAGCAAAGCTCCCTCGTCTTCTCAATCGTTCTGCCGAGCTGTTTCCTGTTCGGAATTATGCTCGTGGCCTTGGCAGGACGAGCGCTTTACCCTCCCGAAGTAACAGCCGAAATCCAGCAAGCCCACGAAGCCGTTGGCTCCTTTGATCAAATCGTCGTGGTTATGCTAAAGGAGCAACTTCCCCAGATGCTCGGTAGCGCGGGAGTTGTATTGCTCGCGATTATCCTCGTCGCGATTTTAGCCGCATCGATGAGCACTGCCGACAGCAATCTCCACGCGCTGAGCGCTGTTTTGACAAGAGACGTCTACGATCGATTCATTCGACCCGGCGCTGGCGAAGTGGAACGCGCCTGGGTCGGTCGTATTTCGATTGTGGCTACGACGTTTTTCGCTCTTTGGCTTGTGCATGCCATGCACAGGAATCCCGACTACGAACCCTTGAACATGATCGCGGACATTATGTTCGCGGCAATTGCATCCGCGTGCCAACTACTGCCGGCCACGATCGATATGCTCTTCATTCGAAAAGGCACTCGCGCGGGCTTGATCAGCGGACTGGTCGCAGGCCTTCTAGTCGTTTTTCTATTCACGCCCTTTCCGACCGCGATCCTTGACGGACTCGGTCTGCAAGCCCTAGCGGATGGCATCAGCGGCTCTACCGGATTGCTGAAGAACTATTTCGACATCGGCTTCTGCGGACTCGTGGTCAACTGCGTGATCTTCGCCGTCGTGAGCGTTTACACGAAACCTGCGACCCCATCCCACATAAAAGCGTTTGCCCGAGACCTCGTTGAATAGACCGGATTCCTTGCAGACAATATTCTTGAGGAGGCACCGAAGGCCTCGCTATGCTCTCCGTTCGATGAAGCAGAGTATTTCAGTATTAGCCCTATGGATCTTCGCCAGCGCGAGCGTAGCGGAAAACTGGCCATCGTGGCGCGGCATCAACGAGAACGGAGCCAGCGCATCCGACGCTCCCACTTCCTTCTCTAACGAGCATAACCTCGCTTGGAAAGTCGAATTGCCGGGACGGGGTTGCTCCACGCCCGCTGTTTGGGGAAAGCGGATTTTCGTCACAAGCGCGATCGATCAACAAGACGGCATCCTCGCCTACGACTGGTCGGGCAAAGAGCTATGGAGAGCGTCCCTTGGCGAACTCCGTCCTGGCCGCGGAAAACGCGTCGGCAGCAGTGCAAACTCCTCGCCGATCACCGACGGGAAACATGTTTTCATCTACTTCAAATCCGGCAATTTCGCCGCTCTTTCGACGAGCGGAAAAGTCATTTGGAAAACGAACATCATTGAGCGATACGGCGAAGATAAATTGTGGTGGGACCAGGGCACCTCGCCTGTCTTCGCTGGCGGAAATTTGGTACTCGCAGTCATGCAGACCGAGGGGAGTTCGTATTTGGTATCTCTTGACAAGAAAACCGGAAAGGAGATTTGGAAATCGCCACGTCAATACGAGACCACTCGCGAATCGGGAGACGCTTACACCACTCCGCATGTGGTGGATATCGATGGCGTAGAAACGATCGTTTGCTGGGGCGCGAATCGCCTCACGGGGCACAACGCCGAAACAGGAGAACTGGCTTGGGAGGTCGATGGCTTCAACCCGAGCAACGAACAATACTGGAGAGTCATCGCATCGGCGGCGATTACCGACAACATCGCGGCCGTTCCCTTCGCTCGCGGCAATTCGATCGCAGGCGTCAAGCTCGGCGCGAGCGGATCCGGAAGCGATTGGCTTTGGAAAAAAGAAGACATCGGCACCGACGCCGTTACGCCGATCGCTCATGAGGGGAAATTCTACATTCTGAAAGATAGCGGCATCGGGCGCGGAAAAGTCGTTTGCCTAGATGCTCGCACCGGCGAGACGCTTTGGGAATCGACGCTCCCCAGGTCCTCGAAAATCTTCTACTCCTCCCCTATCCTAGCCAAAAACAAGCTCTACATCCCACGCGAAGACGGAATGGTTTTCTGCGCAACAGTGACGAAAGACGGCCTAACCGACATCTCGGAAAACATGCTGCAAGAGACGATCATCGCCTCGCCCGTAGCCGTGAACAACAAGCTCCTTCTCCGCAGTGACCAACACCTCTTCTGCTTCGAGGAATAACCAAATTCCGTCAGTAGCATTATTTGTAGGAGCCTGCTTGCAGGCGATGGATTTGGATCGCTTGCAAGCAAGCTCCTACAAAACCGTACCCGAAATCTCCCTACTCTGCCCAGAAAACGTCTTCATTCACGATATCGCCGTGAACATCGTGATGCCTCAGCGCGATCCGAGGCTTTCCATTTTCGCGACTGACGGAAACGCTCAGGAAGCCGCCCTTAATGCGAAGAAACTGATGTTCCTCGGTTCGTAGCGACTCCTTGAAGCCGCCCGCATGAATGTCGGAGCCTGCGCCGCACGAATACTCTCTCGCTCCGGTCTCCGAATCGACCGTCACGTACTGCCAGTGCCGGTCGCCATTTATCATATAGGTGTTCTTCTGCTTGCCCATGAACTCTCGGATCTGCTTTCCCTCGTACGCGAAATTCTTATTCGAATGGTTGTCCTTTTTATTTACACGATCCGGTCCCACGACTGGATCCGGATTGATCAAGATCCGGAATGCGGCGTCCGACTCCGAGAACGACTTGAAGAACCACGCCTTCTGCGTCTCGCCCCAAATCGTCTTGTCCGGTCCATCCGGAGCGTCGTTCTGGCTTCGATAGTCCCGCCCCTCTGACATCCAAATTTGCAGGTCCTTCCCCCAGCGAACCGTGCGGTACGGCAAGTCGCCCATCGGGAAGTTCTCTTTGAAAATCTCGATTCCGCGATCCCAAGTAAGCTCGCCATAAGTATCCCCCGGATCGCAATCGTTCTTCAGCAAATCATGATCGTCTTTCATGAAATAAGCGGGCACCTGCCGATGGAATTCCCTGAAGTTCGGCAAGCCAAACAAGCGATTCCACTTGTAGTGAGCGAGCTCGACCGTTTTAGCAAAAGGACCCGGCTTGTCGTAATATTCAATATCGCCCGCATTCACCAGAAAGTCCGGATCGACCGTATTCAGAATTGAAGGATAAATGTGGTGCCCATTGACCAAATCGTCTCGCCGAGGAAAATCGTGACAGGTCACAACCGCGAATTTCACTTCCGCCGCGTCGCCGATATCCGGAGCCGTGCCGAACTCTCCTTGCACCTTCACGCTCGCGCTTCCTCCGCGCGATGAACGCCCTTCGACTTTCATCGCGTACTGAGTCGATGAGGACAGTCCATCCAAGGTTATCGCGGCCGCAAAATTTCGCGTTGGATCGACCGCGACCCAATCCGAAACCGTCTTGTTGCCTGCGTTTTCTTTCGGCCAATAAGTTACCCTGACGTCACCCGCTGCGCCGATCGCACTGTACTGCATATCCTCGATCGACAATCCGTCCGGCACCGCCTCTGCGTCGCCCTCCCACGGCTGGCCATTCACATTGTAAGTCTCGTCGCGCGTCAGCCGCGCCCATATGATTGCCGAGTCCTGGTCGACCTCGCCAATTTTGATACCGTCGGCCATGTAGGGACCTTCGGTTTTTTGAGCGCAAGCCGCCAAGGCAAGC
>JAJFLS010000651.1 GCA_021772595.1 Opitutales bacterium | reverse complement strand
TTCCTACTTTGGAGCAAACGCAGACCCCACGCTCAGCATTTATCAGAATTGACTTAGAACGCATATTTTAAGTCTAATTGAAAATGATTATCTTGAAAAAATCCGTTCTTGTATTGTTTGTGATCATTTGGGGCAGCGTTTGCGTGGCAGGGAAAGGCTCAATAAAGAGAGGCCCTGACCTCACTAAAGATGAATTCCAAGAGGTATTGGAAAAATGCGAGAATAGCTTGCCGAAAGTCTGGGCTGCCATGAATGCAATCAAAGATCAAGGGGTTCACATAAAGCTGTCAGGCGAAAAGATGAGGAGCCCTGGAAAAGCCGGAGGGACAGATCGCATGATGATCAGTTCATTCCACCTTACAAACGAGCTTCCGAATTATCCAGAAGACAGGCTTGTCATCGTTTTGTATCATGAATTTGGGCATAATCTTTACAACAGAAACTCTTCCCAGGAAGAGAGAAACCCAACCAAACATGAATTCGAAGCATTTAGCCACTCGCTGGTTGTGGCGAAGGAAATGGCGCAAAACGGGGACAGCGGGCCGTTGTCACAAGTTTTGCATTTTCTGAAGCTTCGAGTCGAACGCGGAAAACCTAATGACCCTCACACAAAGGCATTAAAGCTGTTAGTGGTAAACGCGCTATGGAAAGAGTGCGAAGCAGTGCTCGAAGAGATCGTCGGTGAACCGGCATCCGGCTAGCGCTTCTTCTTTGAAGTGGTCTCCGCGATTTCGAAAGAGCCGTTCAACGTATTGAAAGAATCATTATTCGCGCCGCGACCGCTTCCGGTGAATGTCAGGGTGAAGTCTTTACCATCGGAGCTTTGCCACTTGGGCGAAAACGCGATGTAGAATACATTCCTCTTCCAAGGAAGATTGTCGCCCGGCCTTTCTTTTCCGAAGTAGTCGTTTTCCATCCAGTATTTGACAGTTCTCCAAGGACCCCAAGGCGTCGTCGCTTCGAATATTCCCATAAGCCCTCCGCTCGATTTATCGTGCTCCGTACAAAGCATGTACCGGTCGAGCCCTCGAATATAAGTCGTGCTCATGCACCAACCCACTCCGTTCGGATCCTCGAATACGGGCTGCTTCTCTGACAGCGAAGCCCACTTCGCCCTCTTACCTTTTCCCGCCAAACCGGCGTACCATTCGTAGGCTTCCGGACCTTTCCAGATCTCGGCTTTGCGAACGCGAGCCAAGTATATTTTTCCGGGCTTGTGGACGACAAGACTATCCTCTGGCTGACGATGATCCAACGGATCGATGAAGTAGCTATAGATATATCTATCGCGGGCGTTCGCGTTGTCTCGACCGAAGTTCAAGAAGGTCGGAATAGAAAGCCCATCTTCGCGAAGAAATCTCCAATCCGCTTTCTCCCAGATTTCGCCATGGTCAGTTGACCGAGCTAGCTCAACATAAGCGTAGTGGTCGCGCTTGGATTGTCCTAATGGAATGTCGGGAACCAGCCACATATATAGAGTTCGCATAGAGGAAATTATTCCCCAGCTCTTGCCGCTGAAATCCACGCCCAATGCATTGTCCTTGTCTCCATACCAGACATCCGAACCTCTCCACGCATTCGCTCTTCCTGAGATTCGGGCAACACCGATCGCGACCCGCTCGCCAGAAAAACCGCCACCGTCGCCCCACGCGCCGTATTGATGATCATCATCCGCCCAAGTAAGCTGAAAATTATCGCTCCCGATTGCCCCACGCTTGTGAGAACTCCAATCGAAATGCATATCCGTGATGTATTCGCTTATCGGATAAGGCGGATTCTTTTGAGAATGCGATTTTGCGCCATCAGTGACTTCGAGAAAAAATGCGGCGGCGCGGTCCGAGTATTTCTCGAACTCGGCCATGAATTCTTCTTTCGTGCGGGAACCGTGCGGAGTTCGCGGCCATTCGGTTTCGATATTAAAGCCCGTCCCTGCAGCGCTTCTCGCGAACTCCTGAGCGATTTCGAATCGTGTATCCAGGGAGCCGCACATGACCAGAAACGGGATGCTTTTCGCGCCGGGATTAGGCTTCATTCCCGCGATCTCGGCGACGCGCGGCGCGAACAAGTCTCGCAATCTCTCTGGTACTAACTCGGCCTTCTCCGGCGAGGAAAGAAAAGACTTTGGGTCTTTCACCTCTCCGAAGGAATCGACCAGCAATCGACCAGCTGGCGTTGTCCAAGTACCTGCAGAGAATGGCGCGACCGCTTTGACCAGAGCTGGATTGGCGAAGGCGAATCGATGCGTGAACTGACCACCTCTCGAGTAGCCGGTTAACAATATCTTCGGCTGAAGCGCGTATTGCCCACGCAAATCTTCCAGGACGCTTTTCAAAAACGCTCCCTCACCCAAAACAGGAAACCGGCTCGCCGGAAAGTCCGTATTCGAAAAACTGGGAGAAATCACGATCGCTTCCAATCCGATCTCGTCTGCGACACTTCGAATTCCACTCGCCAAGAAATAGCTGCGTCCGTTTCCGCCGCCACCATGGACGACGACGAGCGGCCAATACGTCTTCCCCTCGACGAAATTCGCTGGCAAGCGGACGTAGTATTCACGCTCGACCCCGCCGAATTCGATCACGCGCCGAATGGGCTCACTCGATTCGGGCTGCGCTGGCGCGGACGGGCACAGGACGACTATTAAAGCGCTGACAATTACCAGGGTTCCAGATCTCGATACTCTCAAATTCATTGCTCTAATTCGCTCTGCGTTAACCTGCATCTTCTTTATTACCACTGCATGAACGTCGTCCCTGAATACACGAATACGCTAAGTCATAGCAAGGGATTAAGATTAGCCAAACAAACTCAACTCACAGACACCACTCGATGGATAGGTGCTTTCTCGATCCTCAACGCAACATACAAATAAGGATAAACACTCCATGCATGATCTTATAAGCCTTATTATCCATAATTCTAGCATCGAAATGGGCACGGAGCTAAATCAGCCCCGCCCCAACACGATAATAGGTGAGCACACACCCCTGATACTCTCTCTCACAAATTGATTTTCGAGCGCCCCGGAAAGCTGCTGCTTCCGATCCTCGGATCTCGGCCAATGATGCCGCAAAAAAACACCTCTCTGTCTGCAACGACAAATTGCCCTGATAGATGCTCCTCTTCCCTGGGCGCATCTTCAGCAGTTGTATCCCTTCAAAAACTACACCATGCTTGAAGAGCAATTCAACATGGGTTGGATTTTGTCCTGTACGGCGCTTGTCGTGCTGATGCAGGCGGGGTTCTGTCTGCTTGAAAGCGGATTTGTGCGCTCGAAAAACAGCATTAACGTGGCGGCGAAAAACCTGATCGATTTCTGCTTCTCGTGTTTAATTTTCTGGGGTATTGGAGCGGGAATAATGTTCGGCGCCAGCTACGGAGGATTGATCGGCGCCAGCGGATTTTTCCCGGACAGAAATTTCAGCGGCGAAGCAATCGCTTTCCTTACTTTCCAAATGGTGTTTTGCGGCACCGCGGCCACAATCATATCCGGCGCGGTTGCCGAACGAATGTGTCTCGCTGGCTACCTATTAGTGGCGGCGATTCTTTCTATCGTTATCTATCCCGTATTCGGCCACTGGGCTTGGGCGGGAGGAGTCTCCGGAAACCAAACCGGATGGCTGGAGAAAATGGGTTTCATCGACTTCGCCGGGTCGACGGTGGTGCATTCAGTAGGCGGTTGGGTCTCGCTGGCAGCAGTGTTGGTTATCGGTCCCCGTATCGGACGATTCTCCAGCAAGAAAGCTTCGATCCAAGGGCACAATATCCCCATGGCTACGGTGGGCTTGCTAGTTCTGTGGTTCGGCTGGATCGCCTTCAACGGCGGCAGCGAGCTGTATATATCGAGCAACGTCCCCTTTATCATATTCAACACGATGATCTCCGGCGCCGCCGCAGGCGCCACAGGCTTAGGAATGTCCTGGCTATTCTACAAGCAGGCGAACGTTCCGGCGATCATCAACGCCGTCATCGCCGGCCTGGTAGCGATCACCGCAGGATGTCATGTCGTGAATCCTGCCTCTGCTTTGGTGATCGGAGCGATTGGCGCCGCACTATGCTTCCTTGCAATTCTGGCTTTGGAAAAGATGAAGATCGACGATGTTATCGGGGCGTTCCCAGCTCATGGCGTAGCCGGAATTTGGGGAACGCTCAGTGTGGCTTTATTCGGCGATCCGCTGCTCTGGAGTACTGGATTGGATCGATGGGATCAGTTTCTCGCCCAAGCAACTGGAGTGTTGAGCTGTTTCGTTTGGGCATTTGGGGTCGGGTTCGGATTGCTGTGGACGATTAATCGCGTGTGGTCGCTGCGGGTTAGCCCCGAAGAAGAAAAGGTCGGGCTCAACGTGGCCGAACACGACGCCAGTACCGAGATACTGGACTTGCTGATCAACATGGAGAAGCAACGCGCGACAGGAGATTTCACACAACAGGTATCCGTGGAGCCCCATACGGAAACCGGTCAGATCGCTACTCAATATAACAGGGTTTTGAATACGGTGACCGAAGAAATCGCATCCCGAGAAAAGAGCGAAGAAAACATGCGGCGATTGCATACTGAAACGAATCACCTGCTAACCTCCATATCCGCCATCCTAATCGGCGTGAACGAAAAAGGCATCGTAAAGCAATGGAACAACGCCGCGCAAATGATTCTGAAAATCCCCATGGAAGAGGCGATCGGCCAACCCATCGAAGCCCTGCCAATAAAATGGGAGCAGAACCGGGTTAACGAACAGATGCGCATATGTCTCGATGAGAAAACGCCCCAGCATCTGCTCAAGGTCAGCTTGAGCGATCAGGATGAACAACGGAAAACGTTCAAAATCTGCTTCAACCCAATCTTGGACGAATCCCAGCGTCTGCGAGGCGTTCTCATCATTGCCGATGATGTAACGCAACATCAGCAATTGCTCCAACAGCTCAACGAAGCCCAACGCTTGGAGTCGGTCGGACTACTCGCCGCCGGCATCGCTCACGAGATCAACACCCCCACGCAATTCATCGGAGACAACACCCAGTTTTTGCAATCGTCCTTCGACGACCTCAAAGAAGTTTTCAGTCATTGCAACGCGCTCGCGGCTAGCGCCGAACAAGGACTCGTGCCGAAAGAATTGGTGACCGGTTTCTCGGCAGTGATGAAGGAAGCGGATATAGACTACTTGATGAAGGAGATCCCTTTGGCGATCGAACAGTCTCTTGACGGGATCAGTCGCGTGTCGTCGATCATCTCGTCGATGAAGGAGTTTTCCCATCCCGGCGGAGAGGCGATGCAGAATGTCGATCTCCATCACTTGATCGACAACACAATCACGATCGCCCGCAACGAGTGGAAATACGCGGCGAAAATGGTCACCGATTTCGATCCTTCGTTAACGCGCGTGTATTGCTATCCAGGTCCGTTCAATCAGGTGATATTGAATATGATCGTGAACGCTTCGCATGCGATCAGCAGCTTTGAAAAAGACTCTGGGGAACTGGGGACGATCACGATCGCCACGCGGCTCGTTGAGGACCAGGCGGAAATCCGTATTTCGGATACGGGATGCGGAATTCCGGAGTCGATCCGGAAAAACATATTCACGCCGTTTTTCACCACAAAAGAAGTAGGCAAAGGCACCGGCCAGGGTTTGGCTATCGCCTATTCCGTCGTCGTCGACAAACACGGAGGAAGCATCACTGTCGAAAGCGAGGAAGGTGTCGGCACGACATTCGTAATCCGTTTATCCGTCGAGCCCGCAATGGCTCCGACCAGTAGTCACGGGGGGGCTCCGTGAAAATGAGGATACTGTTCGTAGACGACGAAGAGAACATTCTCCAGGGATTGAAGCGCTCGCTTCGCGACATGCGCGACCAGTGGGATATGCATTTTTCCGTGGGCGGAGAAAACGGGCTTACGGAGGTCTCCAAAAAGCCATTTGATGTCGTCGTATCGGATATGCGCATGCCCGGAATGGACGGTTTGCAGTTTCTCTCGAAAGTGCGCGACCTCAACCCGTCCGCGGCACGATTCGCGCTTTCCGGCTACTCCGAAAAAGAAAGCCTGATCGAATCGACTGGCATTTGCCATCAATATTTAGCCAAGCCATGCGATCTCGATTTACTCAAAGATAAGATCAGTCGAACCTTGAGCCTCCAGAACGCGCTTCACAACGATGAATTGCAGAAGGTGATATCGCAGATCAACAACCTTCCGAGCTCGCCGGTTCTCTATTGGAAGATACGGGAGGAGCTTGAGAACCCGGAACCGGAAACTAAGCGCGTAGCCGAGATCATTTCGCAAGACGCTTCGATGACCGCCAAAGTATTGCACTTGGTAAATTCCGCATTCTTCGGGATACCTCGCCACGTCCCAAATGCCGAAGAGGCCACCAAGATGTTGGGAATCCAGCGAATCAAGAGACTGGTTCTATCCATCGAGATCTTCGCTGCCTTCGATGAGAGCGAACTGTTCAACATCAACATCAAAAGCCTTTGGGAACACAGCTTCGCAACAGGCCAGCTCGCCAAAGACATCGCTATCGCGGAACGCTCCGACGCAGTGACTGTTGATCAAAGCATGATAAGCGGCATCCTTCACGATATCGGAAAGCTCGTCATCGCTACAAACTTTCCAGACGACTGCACGTTTTCTACCACTGTCGCTGAAGATTCCTCTTCAATAGAGAAGAAATCTCAGCTTGGCGATATCCACG
>JAJFLS010000066.1 GCA_021772595.1 Opitutales bacterium | reverse complement strand
GTAGTGGCTAGTCCAATACCCATGATACACGAGCCCTCCATCTGGGAGCGAATTCGATCCGGATTGATCTGCGGCCCGCAATCGACCGCCATGGTCGCTTTGTGGATGATTAGATTTCCATCTTTCTCGACTTCGACTTCGAGAACCGCAGCAACATAGGTAACAAAACTGTAGTGCACTGCGAATCCCATGCCTCGGCCTTTTGCCAAGCGCTTGCCCCAGCCCGCCTCTTTAGTAGCGGTTTCAAGCACTTTGCGTAGTCGACCTGTATCCACTGGATACTTCTCGGGATTCTCGCCGTGGTTCCATCCATCCTCGATCTCATTCGGGTCGATTTCCCGGTTTTTACCTAGCAGATCCAAATAGAACTTAAGGTGATCCTTGCCCGCCTTTTCGGCTAACTCCGCAATGAAGCTCTGAACCGCAAATCCATGAGGAATATTTGAAACGGAACGAAACCAGCCGATCCGCGTGTGAGCGGGAATCCCCGGATTTTCAATACGCAAGTTCGGAACAGAAAACGGCAGGTTGTTATGCCCCATATTTGACTCGAATACGTCTTGATGTACTGAAGGAGCGAAAATCGACATAATCGTGGGAGCGACCGAACGATGCAACCATCCGGTAGCCTTCCCCCTCCTGTCCAAACTCGCCTCTAAGTGCTCCCCCGAAACGGTATGAAAATAGTCGTGCCGAATATCGTCTTCACGCGTCCACTGCACCCGAGCCGCCTTGCCCGGAAATGCTTTCGCAATCTCAACGGCTTCGTTTATAAAATCGGCTTTCGATTTTCGGCCAAACCCGCCGCCGAGCAAAGTAACATTTACCCGTGTCTTTTCCAATGGGAGCCCCGCGCGTTCCGCCGCATGCGTCCGAGCCGCCTGTGGAGCCTGAGTCGGCGCCCAAACTTCTAGAAAATCTTTCTTCAAAATCGCTGTTGCCACCGGCGGCTCCATCGGCGCGTGGGCGATATGCGGCAAGTAGTAGGTCGCCGCATGTTTCTTGTGGGCGGCCGCGAATGCCTTGTCGAGATCGCCTACGGAGCGTATCAGCTTACCCGGTTTTTCGGAGGCTTCCTCCAAGCTTTGACGATACGCTTTCGAGTCGTAAGAATCATTCGGACTCTCGCTCCATATTACCTTCAATGCCTCGCGTCCCTTTATCGCCGCCCATGTATTTTCCGCGACGACCGCAATTCCGCCGAGCGGCTTGAACTCCGATGGAGCCATCGCTCCCTCGATCGTCATGACTTTGAGCACGCCTTTAACCTTAAGAGCATCTGCCTCTTCATAGGATACGGCCTTGCTGCCAAACACTGGCGGTCGAGCGACCACCGCGTAGACCATTCCGGAAGAACGGATATCGCCGCCATAGATCGCCTTGCCGGAGGCCATGTTTTTCCCATCAATGCTAAGCGTCTGATCCTTCCCTATGTAGCGAAATTCCGAAGGGCGCTTCAGCCTAACCGCCGCGCCCATAGGGACTGGCATTGAAGCGACCGCATCCGCCAACCGCCCGAACCCAATTTTTTGACGGGCTTGCGGGAAAATGACACTATGATTCGCCGCCCTGACATCAGTAATTTGAGTGCCCCAACGATTAGCCGCCGCTTGCTCTAGCATCGCGCGAGCTACCGCTCCGCAGTGTCGCATCGGCTGAAACCAGTGCCGCATGCTCCGGGATCCATCGGTGTTCTGATTCCCATACAAACTCTCGTCGCCTACTGCTTGGACGACTCTGCACATGTCCCAATCCGCCTCCAATTCATCCGCTACCACCAAAGCGAGACTCGAACGAATCCCCTGGCCCATTTCCGAGCGCGTGCAGGTGATGTCAATGGTGCCGTCTTGATTGATGGCGATAAATAGCTTGGGATCGTTTTTAGTCCCGCCAGGCATGGCTTCTCCGCCGTACTTTTTCTCCGCCTCGTCCTGCGACCAGGTCCAATTGGCGGTGAGGACTAGGGCGCCGGTCGCTCCGATTCCTTTGATAAACCCGCGACGGTCCATCCCGTGATTAGTAAATGAGAAATTTTCAAAGGTCGGATTCATGCTGATCCTCCTTTCAAGCTCGCAGACGCGGTATGAATCGCGGTTTTGATTCGATTGTAAGTCCCGCAACGACAGATATTTCCGACCATCGCTTCTTCGATGGCCGCATTATCGGGCTCGGGTTGATTCTTCAAGAGAGCGGTGGCACTCATCACTTGGCCGCATTGACAATAGCCGCATTGCGGTACGCCGACCTTCACCCAGGCTTCCTGAACATGTTTCCCAATCGGGTCAGACTCGATACCTTCGATGGTCGTAATCTTCTTTCCTACGGCCCCACTGATCGGCGTGATGCAAGAGCGGATGGGCTCTCCATCAAGGTGCATCGTACAAGCGCCACAAAGGCCCATGCCGCATCCAAACTTCGTTCCCGTGAAGCCGAGCACGTCTCGGATCGCCCACAACAGCGGCATGTCGTCCGGAGCATCGAGCTCGTATGTTTTTCCATTCAAATCGATTGAGTTCATGATTGCGCAACCAGGGTTGAGGTTAACTGGGGCAGTACCGGGTATCCGAATACGAAAAGGAAGAAAAAACGATGAGCGCGCGACTAGATTCAGGCAATTCAAAAAACTCGGCCAAATTTGAAATCGAGCAGGAGCGCTCGCGTGAGGCCAATATTTCAGTTGCAGTCGCGGCAAACAGGCATCAATTCATCGGTTCGACGAGATTCATTTCAATTCATGGAACCCGAAGAAAGAAAACGCAAAGTCTGGAAATCAGTCATCGTTTCCGTCGTAACGTCCACTGTTTTGGCCGGCCTGACGGTTTTCGCCCTGCCGGACATGAAACCGGCATTTTACGCCCTCATCTGGTTCGGCACCTTCTTCGTCTGGTGGATGTGGACCATGATGGCCACGCACTATTGAAATTCCTCAGAAGTCGCGCATTCTGGCGGTTGGATGCACCGAATCCCAATCGCCATTCTAGGGGTCTGCCTACTCAGTTCAGTCGCCTTATCTGCGGAAAACGTGACTAAGGCAGCAGACGCTCGATGGCCACAATTCCGTGGCCCAAGCGGGTTGGCCGACGCTGGCAATCAGGAAATCCCCAGCGAATTCGGACCGGACAAGAATCTCCTCTGGCGCATCGACCTGCCAGCAGGACATTCTTCTCCCTGCATCTGGGGCAACCATCTCTTTCTAACAGGATACAGGGACCGCGATCTTGTCATGCTAGCGATCGACCGACGGGACGGGTCCGTGCTCTGGCAGCGAACCGTGCAATCGGAG
>JAJFLS010000650.1 GCA_021772595.1 Opitutales bacterium | reverse complement strand
TAGCTCAGTGCTTCAGCCTGAGCTCTGCTTATGACTCAGGCTAAAGCACTGAGCTACTATTGAGCGACTAGTTCGAAAGCCAATCACTCGAATTCGACTTCTGGTTCGACTTCGGCTTCATAGTCTATGCCGTCCACTCCGAAGCCGAAGAGACGGAGGAACTCGGCTTGGTAGCCTTCGAAGTCTGTCAGCTCGTCGACGTTTTCGGTGGCGATTTGCGGCCAGACTACGGCGACGGCGTTCTGAATATTGTCTTTCATTTCCAGGTCGTCCATGCGGATGAGGCCGAGTTCGTCGATCGGGATGGAACCGTTTCCGCCGTAGATGCGGTCTCCAAACATTCGGTACATCTGCTCGATGCAGCCTTCGTGCCCGCCGAGCTCTTTCATTATCTTAAATAGGATCGTGATGTAGAGGTTCACTCCAGGGATGGCCGAGCTCGCTTGGGTGACGACTGCTTTGTTCACCGATACGTGGGCTTCGCCATTGACGGATGCGAGCGTTTCGTTGATGGCGGCTTTGGCTCGGCGAAGGTCGAGTTTGGCCTGGCCGATAGTGCCTTCTTTGTAAACGGGCCAGGTTGCTTTGGGTCCGATGTAGTCGTAGGCTACGGTTTTGCAGCCGTCGTCGAGAAGGTCGGCATCCTTGAGGCCTTGTATCCAAAGTTCCCAGTCTTCGCCGCCCATGACTTTGACGGTGTTGCGAATGTCTTCGTCAGTCGCCGCTTCGAGCGTAGCTTTCTGAATCGTCTTTTTGTCGGTATCCAGATACTTGTTCGAAAAGTCCGCTCCGATCGGCTTGAGGGTGGAGCGGTAGACTTCGCCCGTTTCCGGGTCCGTGCGGCGCGGAGAGGCGAGCGAGTAGATGATCAGGTCGATTTTGCCCATGTCCGCTTTGATGCGTTCGATGGCTTGCTCTTTGATCTCATTGGAAAATGCGTCGCCATTGATGCTGCTGGCGTAGAGTCCGGCGGCCTTGGCTTCTTTCTCGAAGGCTACGGAATTGTACCAGCCGGGGGTCGCGGTGCGTCCGCGTTCCGAAGGTCGCTCGAAGAAAACGCCGAGGGTGTTGGCGCCGCATCCGAAGGCGGCGGCGATCCGGGAGGCCAGTCCGTAGCCCGTGGAGGCGCCGACGACGAGGACGTTTTTCGGGCCGCCGTTGATCGCGGGCTGGCTTTTGACGAATTCGATCTGCTCTCGGGTGTTGGCGGCGCAGCCCGTGGGGTGCGCGGTTACGCAGACGAAACCTCTTACTTTAGGACGGATGATCATGTTTTTGAATAGAATCTGGCGACTCGGACGAGTTGAGAGCGAAAGCGGGCGCTTTGCGTAGGGGGCTTATTTGGAAGAGTTTGCGCGATAATTCCAGTTTTAAAGCTTCTGTAGTCGCAATCAGTGGAGTCATGGTAGCGTTTTGATGAACAAAATCCCTAAAAAACGCGTTCAGAAAATTGCGAGTCCGACCAGGCCCAATAGGATCAGAAGGGCGACGACCGTCAAAATGGTTTTCTCCTGTTTGGTTGTCTTCAGAAGCTTCACTATTGAGTGGATTCGCGGTTCAAGTGGCGTTATGGTTCGAGTTAATTTCTAGGCGTATGCAATATTTCAGAACTACCATCAAGCTTTTCGCGGCAATTTGGCTGTTGAGCCCGCTGTCTTCTGGACAGGAGTTTCAGGAGGGACCGGTCGACGCGGATCAGGCGATCGCGGAGCTGGTGGCGGATGTGGCCGCGATTCGGCCGGGCCAGACTTTCGATGTGGCGTTGCGGCTGGAGCTGGATCCTCATTGGCATGCGTACTGGAAGAATCCGGGCGACGCCGGTCTGGCGCCGCGAGTCGAGTGGGTATTGCCGGAGGGATTCGAGGCGGCGGAATTGGAGTTCGGAGCGCCCGAACGAATCGTCACCCCGCCGGATTTCATTTCCTACGGTTATGAGGGGGAAGTCTTTTTTCTTTCAAAAATAACTGCTCCCTCGAATTTGCCGACCGGTCAGACGATTTCGCTTAAGGCCAAGGCGGACTGGCTGGCGTGCGAGCAAATGTGTATTCCGGGCAAAGCGAATCTGGCGTTGAGCCTGCCGGTTTCGGATACCGGGGAGACGCTTGCGCCGTCGCCTTGGGCGGATAAGATCGCCGCGGCGCGGGAGGCGCTTCCGGCGGCTCCGGAGGATGCGGTGCTGAGTTTCCAGTCGTTGGACGCGGCCGTTTCAGCGAATATCGAGTGGCCGGGATTCGATGAGAGCATCGCGATCGACAAGCTGTATTTCTATGTGGAGGAAGAAGGGCTGATTAATTCCGCGGCGCCACAGAATTTCTTGGTTGGCGACTCGTCGTTGATCGTGTCGATGGAGAAATCGGAATACTACGAAGGAGCGCCGACTCGCTTGTCAGGAGTTTTGCATTACGAGAACGGGTTTGCGGCATTGGATGGAGCGAAGGCGATCTTCGTGGATTCCGATCGGGCGGCAAGCTCTGGCGGGCCCTTGGCTGCTTTGGGAGGAGGAGCGGCGTTGGAACTTGGTTTTTTCCAGGCTCTGATGTTCGCGTTTGTCGGCGGCATGATTCTGAATCTGATGCCGTGCGTTTTTCCGGTGCTCTCGATCAAGGTGCTGGGATTCGTCCAGCAGTCGGGAGAGGATCCAAAGAAGATCCAGTCCCACGGCTTCGCGTTCGGCGGGGGAGTACTACTTTCGTTTTGGGCATTGGCGGGGGCGTTGATCGCGTTGCGGGCCGGCGGCGAGAGCCTCGGCTGGGGCTTCCAGTTGCAGTCGCCGTATTTTGTGGGAGCGCTGCTTCTGATCATGTTTCTGTTTGGGCTGAGTTTGACGGGCGTTTTCGAAATGGGAACGTCGGCGATCAGCTTGGCGGGCAAGGTAAAGGGCGAGGGCTACGGCAGCTCGTTCTTTTCGGGAATCCTGGCGACTGCGGTGGCGACGCCTTGCACGGGGCCGTTCATGGGTCCGGCGCTTGGGTTTGCTTTGACGCTCTCGGCGTTCCAGTCGATGACTGTATTCACTTTTTTGGCGCTGGGAATGGCTGCGCCGTATCTAATCCTCTCGTCCTTTCCGAAGCTGATCGACAAGCTGCCGCGACCGGGAGCTTGGATGGAGACGTTTAAGCAAGTCATGTCGTTCCCGATGTTCGCGACCTGCGTCTGGCTCATCTGGCTGATGGGAGCGCATGTTGGCAACGATGGGCTGATAATGGTTTTGGGAGGCTTGCTCGTTGTATCGATTGGGGCTTGGATTTACGGGCATTGGGCAACGCCAGTTAAGAGCGTGTCGACGCGACGGCTTGCGACAATCGTGGCTTTGGCGGTTGGTGTAGTTGGTATTTGGATGCTGATGCCGAGCGAGGAAGCGACCGCGGCAGTGGCTGCTGAGGAAGCGGGTGGTCCGGACAAGTATGGCGTTACCTGGCAGTCGTTTTCACCGGAGCTCGTTGCGGCAGCTCGCGCGGAGGGGAAGCCGGTTTTTATCGATTTTACGGCGAAATGGTGCCTAACCTGCAAAGCGAACAAGGCGGTGATTTTTTCTTCAGACGAGGTGAAACGGCGCTTCGAAGAACTCGGCGTCGTGATGGTTCGAGGCGATTGGACCAAGCGGAATCCGGTGATTACCGAAGCGCTCGAATCTTACGGGCGATCGGGCGTTCCGCTTTACGTGCTCTACGATGGTCGTCCTTCTTCCAAGCCGCAGATTCTGCCGGAGTTGCTTAATCCGGGCATCGTGCTTGAAGCGCTTGAGTCGGTTAGCGCAAGCGGGGATGGTTCGGTGGCGCTGCAGTAGAGTCTCCCACGAAGCGCACTGAGGTCACGAAGAGGTTTTCCCGCAGATTGTCCAGATGGACGCAGATGGGGTTTTTGATTTTCGCCCACGGACTACGCGGATTTTCACGGATCGAATGAAGTAGGGAAGGGTAGGCCTGTTATAGAGGTGCCGCAATTTAGTGATCTTGAAGTTCCACGCTGCGTTCGCGACGCAGCTACGCCGCGACCCCGGCGTGGGAAATGCAACTCTTGCTCTAGTATTTTGCCGCTGATGAGTTTCGGCAGTTTAATACTGCCGTCTCAGATTGCTCGGCAGGATGCCGAGTTCTTCGCGGTATTTGGCTACGGTGCGGCGGGCGATGTTGATTTCTTTGGCTTTTAGTTGGGCGACGATGCCTTGGTCGCTTAGGGGCTTGGAAGGATCCTCGGCGCTGACGAGCTGCTGGATCATGTCTTTGACGCTGGTGTTTGAGATCGCTTCGCCGTCGCCGCCTTTGTAGCCAGGAGTGAAGAAGAATTTCATCTCGAAAATACCGTGCGGCGTTTGGATGTATTTGTTGGCGATGGCTCGGCTGACGGTGGTCTCGTGCACGCCCACGGTGTCCGCGACTTGGGTCATGGTGCAGGGGCGCAGTTTGGCGACGCCCTCTTCGAGGAAATCGGTTTGGACTTTCACGATCTCGTTGGCGATCCGTTCGATCGTCTGCTGGCGCTGCTCGATCGAGCTGATCAAGAATTTTCCGGAACGCATCTTCTCTTGGATATACTCTTTTTCCGCCCGCGAGAGCTGGCCTTTGGCGATCATCTCTTTGTAGGCGGAGCTGATGCGCAGGCGCGGAATGTAATCGCTGTTGAGAGTGACCTTCCATTTGCCTTCGTCCTCTTCGACGACGACGTCGGGCAGGACGGAGCGGTTGGTGTCTTCTGAAAATTGTCGTCCCGGCGAAGGATTCAGCATTGCGATCTCCTCTATGGCGGCTTGCGCTTCGTCAATGTGGATTCCCATTTTACGGGCGATATCGGGGATTCGGCGGCGCGCGAGGAGCTTGAAATGTTTTTGGATGATCTCGTAGGCGTCCGAGTTCTTGAGTCCCTGGAGCTCGAGCTGGATGGCCAGACAGTCCTGAATATCGAAGGCGCCGATGCCGGGCGGATCGAAGGACTTGAGCGACGTATGGGCCGCTTGCATTTGGCTCAGAGACAGTCCCGAGACTAAGGCGAGGTCCGAAAGCGGCGTATTCAGAAAACCGCTATTGTCGAGGCTGCCCACGAGATATTCGATCGCTTCGCGTTCGCTTTTTGAGATGTCGGCCAGGTCGGCCTGCGAAAGGAGATGCTCTTGAAGGGAGGTCTCGTTGACGAGAGAATCGAAAAAATGGTCGCGCCGTTCAGCGTCTTCGGTGGTGTAGTTCTGGCTGCCGCTGGATTCCGATAGATGATCGCGCCAGTCCTGGTCGATTTTGTTGAGCACTTCGAAGGTCTCGTCGAACTTGACTTCGTCGAATTCGGAGGAGGCCTCTTGCGAATCGGATTCGCTATCGGAATCTTCCGACTTTTTGTCGTCGAGACTGACGCCCTCCAAGGGCAGTTCCTCGAGGGAGGGGTTGGTCTGAAGCTCTTCCTGGATCGTGGTGTGGAGATCCTGGGCGGCGACTTGGAGGATCTTGAGCGAATGGCGCAGCTGTGGGGCAAGAATC
>JAJFLS010000649.1 GCA_021772595.1 Opitutales bacterium | reverse complement strand
ATTTCCCCGATTCTCCCCCTTGTTCCTTATCGAAAACGATTGTTCCCCTTCGGCGGATTCGATATTTGAGAGCTCCAATCGTTTTGCTCTACGCTCTAGCTATGACTGCATCCGGTGCGCCTTTCGATATTGAACTCCGTTTCGGCTCTGATGATTTGAATAGTCCTGCAAATCAATGGCGAGCGGTTCAATGGGAACCTTCCGAGACGGCCTTCATCGTTTGCGATATGTGGGATTCGCATCACTCCGTAACCGCCGTTCGCCGGGTCAACGAGTTTGCTCCGCGTCTTAATAGCGTCCTCAAGGAGGTTCGCGATCAGGGAGCGACCATCATTCATTCGCCAAGCGACTGCATGGCATTCTATGCCAAGCATCCCGCGCGCGAGAAAGCTTTGGCTGTCCCAATTGCGGATGGGGCCCCGTCTGATATCGCCGCGTGGTGCCACCGCATCCCTTCCGAGGAAGCCGCTCTCTACCCGATCGACCAGTCCGACGGCGGAGAGGATGAGACTCCGCGCGAGAACGAACAGTGGAACGAGCGATTGGTGGCGGAGGGCCGCAATGCTGGAACCCCCTGGCTGAAGCAGAATGCTCTGCTCGAAATCTCCGAATCCGACTTTATAGCCGCCGAAGGCGAGATCGTTTGGAATATCCTCCGCGACCGGGGAATCAAGCACGTCGTTCTCTCTGGAGTCCATACGAACATGTGTGTGCTCGGCCGCCCCTTTGGCCTTCGCCGCATGGTAGCCGCTGGAATGGATACGGTTCTCCTCCGCGATTGCACCGACGTCATGTACAATCCAGCGCGTTGGCCTTACGTGTCGCATTTCACTGGAATCGATCTCGTGGTCAGCCACGTCGAATCCTACGTTTGCCCGACAGTGAGCTCCGATCAATTCACCGGCGGCAATACGTTTCGTTTCAAACAGGATACAAGGCCACGTATCACAATCGTAACTACCGAAGACTCCGATCTCGTCGATTTCACTCGTCAGTGTCTCGGCGCGGATTTCTCCGTTTCGTTCCGCGATCCCGATGACGTCACCCACTTGAAGGACACCGACCTACTTCTCTTGGCGGCGCCTTCCGAGCTCTCTCAGGCTATAACGGAATATCTGAATTCCGGAAGGCCATTGATTTCCCTGAACCTAGCCCGGCAAACCGGCAACTCCTCGGGCTTTCAACTAACCGTAAGAGCGGATGCCGGACGCTCTGCATCCACGTCACAAGGAAACCGCTACGATTTCGAAAAAAACGATTTCCGCCTCGCCTTGCTCAACACTGTTCGATTGGCAGTCGACCTTGATCCCGTGGACGTTCTTCCGGAGCACCCTGATTCCCGCAGGTGGTCTGAAGATTGGTCGCCTGTTAGCCTGACCAAACTTCCTCCTTCTGAGTCTCTCTGGTTGCGAACTCTTTTGCCGGAAGGCCAGCCAGCCCCTGCTCGCTTTTCTTGGAAAGGAGCTGACAATAGGGTAGAGGTTTTCATGAACGGTCAAAAACTCGTCGAATCCGCGTCTGGCAAATGGGCAATCGACCCGACCCATTGGCATTCCGACCAGCTCAATCTACTAGTCGTTCATGCGCGTTCGAAGCTACCGGCGACTTCGCCCCAACTCGGGGCTACTGAACTTAGCTCTCGATGGCAGGTGATTTCCTCCACGGATTCGCACACCACGTTTCCCATTCCTCCTCAGTTTGGGGCTCCCACGGATCTCATCCAGCCGGTTGTTCAGGAAAAGTGAAGATGGAAAAGTAAATGGTGGAAGAGTTGACGTAATCAATTACTTGAGTTTTTTGTCATCGCTCTCTTCCTTCGTCGCCCTTCGGGCTATGAAGGACGCGGACGTTCGCTAGTTCCTTACTGCGTCAGGAAATAGGTTTCCGCTTCCGTCTACGCGCTGCTACGCCGAGACAAGCCGCGGAAAAAAGGGTTCGAATTCTACCTCTGTTTAATCCGTGAAAATCCGCGTGATCCGTGGGCAATATTTATTTACGGTCTTGGCTGCTTTTTGGAACTCCATGGTTAACGAAACGTTTAGTTTATAGAGACTGTTTAATGATTCAGTTCGGCGTATCGTTGGAACGGGACGGCGCCCGTTCACTACCCTGATATTCCCTTCAAATAGGTAGCGTTCGGGCGCCGCCCCGAATGTATTTCCACTTATTAAACAGTCTCTCAGGCAAATTTGGTTGATCCATACGTTGCCTATCAAGCTTCAGTCTTTGAGGTACCGCTGGAATTCGGGGCGGTTCTTCCAGGCTTCGATGTAGGGGGCGTACTCTTCGGATTTGGTCCAGTCGCGGCGTCCGGGGTGGTCGGGGTCCACGCGGCCTTCGGGATAGTCATTTCCTTCGTAGCTGGCTTGCACGGAGGCATCCCATTTCTGGAATTGCTTGAGCAATCGTTTGGCGATGGAGGCGTTCGCTTGGTAGAGGTCGTTGGTTTCGTTTGGGTCGTCCGCGACGTTGTAGAGGTGGAATACTCCTTTGCTCATATCGGGCGCGACGAGCTTGTAGTCGTTGTCGATGAAGGCTGCCTTTTTCATGTGACGGAAGCCGAGCGGTTTTTTGCGCGGGCCGATCTCTTTTTCGAAGAGCTCACGCACGCTCGTACCGTCCTGTGGCTGGAGCAGGTCCGATTTTGACAAACCGACGATCTCCGCGATTGTGGGGAAGATGTCCATCGTTGCGGTGGGATGATTTGTGATACGGACATTATTGATGACTGCCGGCCATTCAATGACGCAGGGGACTCGTAGTCCTCCTTCGAATACTGTGCCTTTGTTTCCTCGCAATCCGCCGACTGTATCCGGCTTTATGCTAGCGAGACCGCCGTTGTCGCTATTAAACCAAACCAGTGTGTTGTCGGAGATTCTCAAATCGCGCAGCCCCTTGCGGAGGGTGCCGATGCTGCGGTCCATGGCTACGAGTTCTCCGTAGTGATTTTTGGAAGCGTCGCCGAGATCCGGAAAGTGAGCTTTGTCTTCTTCGCTGGCAACGAAAGGCGAGTGGGGCGTGCCGTACCAAACGACGGTGAAAGAGGGCTTGTCCGCTTTGGCTTGTTGGCCGATGAATTCGAGAGCCTCGGCCACGATGATTTCGGAAGAGTCACCCTTATGTTCCTCGAACACGCCTTGTCGGCTCATGATGGGGTCGCGATCGAAGAAATTGGATACGGAGAGCCACTCGTCGAAACCGAAGGCGCCAGGACTGCGAGGGTCCGATCCTAGTATGGGAGCCCCGGGACCGCGGAATCCATTGAGGTGCCACTTGCCGAAAT
>JAJFLS010000648.1 GCA_021772595.1 Opitutales bacterium | reverse complement strand
TGAAAGTAGAACGAAAACTCCAATCCTGCTAACAAAAATAGAATCGCGAGCGCGGGAATCGCCAAGTTCACGAACTTGGACAATTTGTGGAGGTCGATAGATATCTTACTAGACATAGCGGGGTTTTTAGTGAGGTTTAATTAATTGCGCAGGTAACGAATCAATCCTGGAAGAACGATGCGCTCAATGGCCAGAATCTTTGCGATTCGCGACAAACTAGAGGGTTTGCTTTAGTCTGATACGTTTAAGATTGAAGACTGATTTCAGAAATACCGTCAACTGCATTAATTTCGAAAAGCGTAATTCCTATTCGATTACAGCGAAACAAGATAGCAGCGGAAAAGACGCCCATTTATAATTTCCTCACGCTCGTCCAATATTTCCCCACGCTCATCCATTGCAGCGATCCATTTCGAAAAGCGCGCAACCACGAAAGCAAAGCTCGGTCTACACCTAAAAACTCCCAAAAATCGCTAATTGAATTTAAATCTTGAAGAATTACCCTCCATAAACCATTTCAAAACCGTATCTCATTATCGTGAACCGTATTGTTTCCACAATCACTCTAATCTCGCTTATTTGCGGCACTGCCGTCGCAAACGTGGGTGGCCAACTTCTTTGCTCGCACGAAGATGGAACGGGTCACATGATCAAGTTCAGCGAACATGAGAAGGAGAAACGGGGTGAATGTGATCATAGTCACGGGGGAAACGAGAGCAACGCATGCCTTCTTAACCTGAGTGAAACACAGGGTAATTCGTCCTGTGACGACATTGAAGTCCCCGATTCCGAACTCGGAGATAAGGCTTCAAACGGAGATCGTCTCCTCGCCAAATCGCCCGCGATAATATTGCGCCCGATCGACTTTTCTCCCGCTACTTACGATCTTCAGTCTAGCCGATTCACCATGCCCCCAAGGGCTCCGCCTTGCCTTGAAAGCGAGGCCAGGCGTTTCGCCAAGATCGTTCAAATTCGTTGCTGATATCCTGATTCATCCGGACTGGTCTGCTTTCAATTTAGCAGACGCAAACCGTGCAAGACCAATTGTGGTCTTCACGATTTTTCCTAAGCCCAATCAGGATTTCTCATGTTCAAACGAATTATCGCAAGCGCCTTACTCATTTTATTCGCCAGTCGAACACTTGGCCAAAATTTCCCTCCGCCACCCGCGGAATTCGACAAGTCAAAAGCGATCGCTTACGCGCTCCTCGGAAACGCTGAACTTCGCGCTGCGAAGCTCGCAATCGAAATCGCCGAGGCCCGTCTCAAGCGAACCGGCCTTCGTTCCAACCCGGAGATTGTCGTCGATTACGCGAGCGACTTCGCCTTTAACGACGAAGGCGAGTATTCCCTCGGCGTAGGACTTGAGCAAAGTTTCCCGCTAGCCAATCGATTGAAAAAGGCCAAAGCAGTTTCGCGCGTCGATATCGCGAAAGCCAAAATGGAAGTTCGCCAGCAGGAACGCGAAATCGCAAACGCCATCAGCGAAATCGCTCTCGAAATTCAAATCATGGATACGCGCGTCGGTTTTCTTGAGCGACTGCGGGACAAAGCCCGAGAGATTTCCAGTTTCGTCAACTCGCGCGTCGAACGAGGCGAGCTTTCTATCCTGGAGGCGAATCAAGCGACGCTCGAGCTGCGCGGATTGGAGCTAGAAATTCACCAGCTCTCAGATCAGCGCAAACGGCTTGCCCGCTCGCTAGCCCCTCACTTCGGATTGGCGCCGAATTTCGAAATCCGTTTCGCTCTCACTGAAGCGATCGACGCCAAGAGCGCCCTGGGGGGATTCGACAACTCCGTGTTCGAACGACATCCGGAATTCCAGCTTGCCGTGCTCGAAGCCCATTCCGCCGAAGCGGAAATCGCTCTCGCCGAATCCGAAAATTGGGAAAGCATCACCGCTCGCGTTTTCTGGGAGAACGAACGTAGCGTCGACGAGCCTGTTGGGCTTGGAACCGATCGCTTTATCGGCCTCGTCGTTTCCATTCCGATACCGCTACGCAAAAAAGGCGACCTTCTAGCGAAGGAGCACCGGATAGCCCTCGACCAGTCTCGACTGGAAGCAGCCGCCATCAAATTACGAATACAGCACGAAATCGAAAACGCGCGGGCCGAGGCGACAAACTTGCAACAGCGACTCGAACAGTACCAAGAAAACGTGGTTCAACTCGCGAACGACCAACTCGAAGAGACGCAACGAGCCTATCAAAACGGACAATTGAGCCTAGTCTCGTTGCTTCGAGCCCAGGACCTGCTGCTGCGACTCGAAAAGAGTTATCTCGACACTTTAGAGAACTACGGCCGAGCGCGATTGAAACTCGATCTTGCCCGCATAGACATCCCGGAACTTAAAAGCGCGAACTAGCCATGAATCACGCATCCAAACCCGCCATGCATACATTCAAAAATTTCATACTAAACACCCTCCCTGTTCTATCCGCGATCTTCGGCTGCACGCTCAATCCAATCGCTCACGCCCAGAAGAGGGCAACCGACAGGGTCATCCTCGATGATATCAGCGTACAAAGCCTCGGGATAGAAGTCGTCGAAGTCGATTACGAGGACTTCGCCGAAACCCTTTTCGTGATCGGACGAATCGAACCGATTCCCGCGCGAAAGAGCGTACTCAGTAGTCGGATACCTGGTCGAGTCGTCAAGATCAACGCATTCGAAGGCGACATCGTGAAAGCCAATACGCCCATCGTCGATATTGAAAGCCTGCAGCCAGGCAATCCCCCACCGACGATCAGCCTGGATTCTCCGATGCCCGGGATGATCATGAAAAGCCACACGCACGTCGGCACGCCGGTCGTTCCCGACAATGAGCTTTTCGAAATAATGGACCTGACCGAAGTTTACGCAGTCGCCCGCATCCCAGAAGACCAAGCCGGAAAACTCGCTCTAGGCGCTCGCGCCCAAATCCGCGTAGCCGCGATTCCTGACCAAACCTTTGAAGGCGAACTGGTCCGCTTCGGCACGGAAGCCAATCTCGTCAACGGCACGCTCGACGCCTTCTTCGTCCTCGAGAATTCTGATTACCGTGTCCGCCCTAATATGCGGGCCGAGTTTTCAGTCGTTCTAGAAACGCGCTCCAACACGATGTCGGTCCCGCGCGCGGCGATTCAAAGCGACGGAATTAATCGCATCGTTTTCGTCAAGGATTTCGACCTCCCAAACGCCTTCGTTAAGGCGCCTATCCAAACCGGCTTTCAAAACGAAGCTCGGGCGGAGGTCCTGAGCGGGCTTTTCCCCGGCGATGAAGTCGTCACACGCGGCTCCTACGCGCTCATGTTCGCCGGTGAAGGAGGCGTCTCTCTAAAAGAAGCGCTCGATGCCGCCCACGGACACGAGCACAACGAGGACGGCTCCGAAATCACCGCCGACCAGAAAAGAAGTGAAACTCCCGATGACGCTCGCGGGCAAGGATCCGCAAGCCAACGGTTGCTCGTCATCTTTCTCTCAATTCTATGCGTCCTACTGGCCCTCCTGCTTTTGCTAAGCTCGATGCGACGGGGTTCGCCTTCCAAAACCGAATCGAACTAGCAGCGCTATCATGTTGAATTGGCTAATACGTTTTTCGCTCGCCCATCGAGGGCTGATTCTGGCAGGAGGAACAATTGTCCTCGTTCTGGGGATACAGACGGCGCGACAACTGCCCGTTGAAGTGCTTCCGGATCTGACGAAGCCGACGGTGACGATTCTCACCGAAGCGCCCGGACTCGCGCCCGAGGAAGTCGAAACGCTCGTCACTGTACCGCTTGAAGGCATGCTCATGGGCGTATCCGGCGTTACCCGACTGCGCTCAACATCCGACGTCTCTCTTTCTCTGGTCTTCGTAGAATTCGAATGGGGAACCGACATCTACCGCGCTCGCCAATTCGTGCAAGAGCGTCTCCAGACCGCCCGAGAAGCTCTCCCCGAAGGCACCCTCCCCTACATCACTCCGGTGGCCTCGCTAATGGGAGAGATCATGCTAGTCGGACTACGCAGCGTTGATGGAACCATCGAACCGAGCGACCTGCGCACGATGGCCGACTGGTCCGTCCGCCGCCGTCTCCAAAGCATCCCCGGAGTCGCGGAAGTGCTTTCGATGGGCGGCGGCGTGAAGCAAGTTCAAATCCAACCCGATCCGCATCGCATGCGATCGCTCGACGTCGGGTTCGAGGAAATTCGCGAAGCTACCCGGAAAGCCGCCAGCAATACAACCGGCGGATTTCTCACTTCCGCTCCTCAGGAAATCATGGTTCGCAATCTCGCGATGACCACCGATCTCGACGCCCTTGGCTCTACGGTAATCAAGCATGTGGAGGATCGCCCAATACGCATTTCGGACGTCGCAGAAGTCGCCTGGGGCATCGAGCCAATGCGCGGCGACGCCGCCGTCAACGGCACTCCCGGCGTGATTATGAGCGTCACGAAAACGCCGGGCTTCGACACCCTGGAGCTGACCGAAAAAGTCGAGCTAGCTCTGAAGGAACTCGAATCGACAGCCCCACC
>JAJFLS010000647.1 GCA_021772595.1 Opitutales bacterium | reverse complement strand
CCGCCGTCGAGGCCGCCCGAGCAGGCGAGGCCGGTGCCGGTTTCGCCGTCGTCGCCGAGGAAGTCCGCAATCTCGCCCAGCGCTCTGCGCATTCCGCCAAGGAAACCGCCTCCAAGATTGAAGACTCGGTCAGCAAGAGCGAGCACGGGGTTAGCATCTCCGCCAAAGTCGCTGAATCGCTCCAACTGATCGTCGAGCGCGCCCGAAAGATGGATACGCTGGTCGTCGAGATCGCCGATTCCTCCAACGAGCAGACCCAGAGCATCAGCCAGGTTAACATCGCTGTCACGCAAATGGACACAATCACGCAAGGCAACGCAGGCAGCTCCGAGGAAACCGCCGCCGCCTCAAGGGAACTAAGCTTCCAGGCCACCGCTATGCTAAAAGCCACGGCCGAACTCCGTCAGCTCGTCGGATACGAATCCAAGCAACCTTCGAACGAATCGCCAATTCATGAACCGAAATCCTCGAGCAATACACCTGACGGTGCTTTCGTCGATTGGGAAGAACCCTCAAGTTTTCGAAATGAAAACGACAATGCCAATCGACTTCGAGACACCATACACGAGACTCAAACAAACTGATCCGCAATCTAAACCCTCAGGACGACGGCTAGCTCAATTCGACCGTCAGAGCGTTAACCAAATGATCTACCCAACCCTCGACGATCTCCATCTGAAGATTTACACTGCCAAGTCCAAGCAAGAACGCGCCGTTACGGCGGAGTGGACAAAACCGTCTTCACCATCGAACCCAATATAAAGCACTGATTTTCTTCCGAGCCCCTTTGCCGATTCGAGCGAGAATGAAGCGAGGCGATAAAATTTTCGCCATCGTTTTCCCGCTTTAAAGCCCTCCTGCTGGTTAGCAGGAGGGCTTTTCAATTCTAGAGCCTAGCCCCTGGAAGAACGACTAAGCCTAGGTAATATTATCATGCTCAAGGACAGTTCGTGCACCTAAATGGATTAGGATGCATCCCCTAAACTTCTCTTATAATGATCCGATGAGAGACAGGTTAACTCAACACTTCGGCCCCCATATCCCCAATCATGAAATCAAACAGGCTCAGCATCAAAAAGATGCTAGTCCTTATCGGCTCACTATTCACAGTGGGACTCATAGGTCTAGCGATCTTGATCATAATCAAGACCAACAATAGCGTCGTCGAATCCAGCAAGATCTCGGCTGCGGAAACCATTTCCCAGTTCAAGACTTTGAGAGGCTAATACACAGCCAATGTCGTCGCGAAAGTGAAAGGGCGATCCGATTTGAAGATCTCCTACAACCATCAATCGGAAACCGACAGCATTCCGCTTCCCGCGACTCTGATCCACGATTTCAGCCAGCAGTTCGCCAAAAACGGCAACCAAACTCAATTGAAGCTCTACAGCGAATTCCCATTCCCGATCCGCAAAAATCGCAAGCTCGACGAATTCGCCATCGACGCGCCCCGCCATTTGAAGGCCAATCCGACAGAAGCGTTTATCCGATCAGAAGTCTATAACGGGAAAGAAAGCCTCAGATACGCGATCGCCGACGTGCTCGTAAGTCAGGCCTGTGTCGACTGTCACAATTCCCGGGCGGACACCCCAAAATCAAACTGGCAGCTGAACGATGTGCGAGGCGTGCTCGAAGTAGTCTCGCCTATCGATAAACAGTTAGCCACCGGTCGATCCCTCGCGTCTTGGACCATCGGCATTCTATTTGTCATATTCGTATCTGCGTCTCTCGGAATCTACTACTGGATACGCAGATCCGTTGGCGATACACTCGACACCATCAACGACGTCGGCGACCAACTGACTGAAACCTCAAAATCCGTGCTCGCTTCAAGCCGGCAGCTCGCCAATTCGGCCAGCGAACAAGCCGCCTCCGTCGAGGAAACCAGCGCTTCTCTAGAAGAGATTTCCAGCATGACCCAAAACAATGTGGAACATGCGCAGCGAGCGAAAGAATTCGCAGCCCAAACGCGCAAGTCAGTCGACTTAGGGACCGCCGAAACTCACGAAATGGCAGAGGCCATGAACGAGATAAAAGACGCCGGAGACAACATCTCTAAGATTATAAAACAATCGACGAAATCGCCTTCCAAACGAATATCCTCGCTTTGAATGCAGCCGTCGAAGCCGCGCGAGCAGGCGAAGCCGGAGCCGGATTCGCCGTAGTCGCAGACGAAGTTCGCAGCTTAGCCCAGCGCAGCGCCGAAGCCGCCCAGGAGACGACTCAGAAAATTGAAGACTCGATAAACAAGAGCCAAGCGGGAGTCGCCATCAGTTCCAAAGTCGCCCAACGCCTAGAAGAGATTGCCAACAATGCCAAAGAAATGGATACACTCGTCGGCTCCATAAACGAAGCCTCGCAAGAACAAAGCCAAGGCATCCAGCAAGTCACCTCCTCTGTGAGCGAGATCGACCGATCAATCCAAGCCAACGCATCGCAATCAGCCGATCGAGCTAAGGATTCCGAAGATCTCAACTCACAAGTGAGCTCGCTCAAAGAAACAGTGCGCGTCTTCCAGGAATTAGTCGGGACGACCTCAAGTCCCCCAGAAAAAGCGCCAATCTCGGAACCAAACCCATTCGACTCATTCGAACGAAACGAAAATCGTTCGGAGACAATCAGTTTTAACTAACTCAGTTCCCGCTTGAGCGCCTCGACGAGACGGTCCACAGATTCTTCGCGCGCGTTGCCCGCCATGAGCCCGATCCGCCAGATCTTGCCCGCGAGTGGACCCAGTCCCGCGCCTACCTCGATGCCATGGTCCCGCAAAAGCGCCGAGCGAACCGCCGCCTCGTCAAACCCTTCCGGCAGGTAGAGCGTCGTCAACGGATTCAGACGCTCTCCTTCCGGGACGACCGGACTGAATCCAAACGCCGCCATTTCCGAACGAAGGTAGTCAGCCGCCCGCGCATGCCGCGCCCAGCGCGCTTCCAGCCCTTCGGCCAGAATCTCCTTCAGCCCCGCATCCAAGGCGAAAACCATGCTAATCGGCGCCGTGTGGTGATAGCTCCGGCCGCCCTCGCCATCGATATAGGCCAGGATCGCGTCCAGATCGAAATAGAAACTCGGCGTCGGCCTGGAACGATTTCGATAAACTTCCAGCGCCCGCTCGGACACCGTCACCGGCGCCAACCCAGGAGGCACGCCAATGCATTTCTGTGTTCCCGAAAAAGCGATGTCCACGCCCCAGTCGTCCACGCTCACCGGCATCCCTGCCAGCGAAGTCACGCAATCCATGAACAGCAGCGAACCCGCTTCCCGGCAGGCATCGCCCACGCCTTCCATCGGCTGACAGACCCCCGTCGAAGTCTCGCCATTTACCAATGCTGCAATCTTCGGGGACTCGCGTTTCACGACCTCGCAAAACGCTTCCGTATCCACGGCTCGGCCCCACTCTTGCTCGACGCGGATCAACTCAGCTCCCAGCTTCTCCGACAACGCCGCCACGCGACCGCCGAAAACGCCATTGACCCCGACCACGATCTTGTCGCCTGCCTCGAGGAAATTGACCAGGAGAAATTCCATCCCCGCGCTCCCTGTGGCCGAGATCGGAAAAGTCACCGTATTCTCCGTTTTGAAGACTTGCCGGAGTTGGGCTTTGGTCGACTCCATGATCTCCAAAAATCCTGGATCCAAGTGGCCCAGCAGCGGGCGCGAAAGCGCTTCGCGGACTGATTCGGAAATATTGCACGGACCGGGTCCGAGAAGAAGCGTTTCAGCGGTAGCAGTTTTCATAGCAGCAAAATCGATATTCAGCGAAACAGAAATCAGCGCCGACCCAGCCAGTCATTGCAAAACAAAAAGGAGCCCTCGGGCCAAAAACTGGCCCAATCAGCCGTTGGGAGCGAACTCCGGATCAGTTCCCCGATCAGGCTTCACCGAGTGTTGCGTGAACACATCGAGAGTCGTTCGAGTGAGCCAGTCGATCATTTCGTCGTTCTTCTCAGCCAATTCGAAATGCAAGGGGCAATAATCGCCCGTTCCACACCAGTCGGGACCAAAAGGGCAACTCAGGCCCTCCTCCACTTTCTCGAAGAGCTTCACGATCTCAATCAATGGAATGTCCTTTGGATCTCGGGCCAGAAAAAATCCCCCGCCAGGACCCGGCGTCCCGTTCACCAGCCCCGCCGTCGACATTTGCGACATGATCTTTCCGACCAACGGCTTGGATAAAGTCCGGGCCTTGGCAATACGGGCCGCGTTCGCACGGAAATCTTTCTTATCGAAATTCGCCGCGAGAAAACTCACGCTGGCGATCGCGTAATTGGCCATTTTTCCGTATCCGAACATAGAGAATCAATTTGGGGCGATTTAGTGTTAAAATCGGGGTTTCCAGAGAATTGACGGAAATTGCCGCCGATTAGAAGCCGATTTTTCTTGGAATTGCTCATGACGGAATAATCGAGCGTTTCAATAACCATCGAAACTGTATCGTAAAATGACCTGCGAGCGAAACCCGAAAGTCCCGCCCGCAGGCTTGATGAACAACGCATTACACCAAGGTCTACAAAATTCTAGCCCGCCCGGGACTCCCTCCCATGAACATCGTCTCTCCCCAAAAGCAGCCAAACAATGGCGAGACTGACGATTGAGCTCGCCGGCATCATAACCGCCGCAATCAAGGGAGTCACCCAACCCGACAACGCGAACGCGCCCGCAATCACGTTGTAGCCGATCGCAAACGACAATAGCCACCGCAGCGCTTTCTTTCGAGCGTCTCTCGCCTCGAACAATGCGCGAGCCCCCTGGATCCCGTCGCCCAGATAATAGAAATCCGCCTGCGAAGACAACAGCGACTGATCGATCGCCGGCGCGCCCGAACACGCGGCACTCGCAAACGCCAAGCTGTCGTTGGCCCCATCCCCAATCATCAGAAAACGACTGGGATCTCTCCGCTCCAGCCAGTCGGATTTCATCTCGGGAGACATTTCTCCGAAAACCGATTTCAGATCCCAATCACGCCACCGGGCCAGACGCTCCACACGCGGTCGAGCATCGCCGCTTAGCATATTCAAATTCAGACCTCGCGAGCGCAATGCCTCGACCTCCTCCAATACTCCATTTCTCGGAGCGTCCTCAAAAACGAAATACGCGATCGGCCGCCCGTTCTTAGCGAAACACGTTCGCGATTCGCCAGAAACTCCAAGGACCCAGTCCTCTTTGCCGAGACGCCAAGCATCGTCCTCCCGAAATCCGTCGACGCCCTTGCCGATTTCTTCTCGTATCTCAAGATTCTCCATCGGCTTCCAGTTGCCGGACGCCATCAGAAGCTCTCGCAAAGTAGCGCTGACCGGATGCCTCGAATCCGCCACCAGCCCGCTCAATGCGTGGATCGATTCCGGGTCCAGGGACGAAAGCTCCTCAGGATTCGCCAGCGTCAGGTTCAATCGAGTCAGAGTGCCCGTTTTATCGAAAGCGATCGAATCCACTTTTGAAAAGCGATTCCAAAACGTGCGGGACCGCACGAAGACGCTATTTCGCCTCAACGCCGCAACCACCAATTCGTCAGCCAGTGGCAACGCAATCCCCAACGCGCACGGACACGAAATCACCAGAGTCGCGACAAATGCTCGAATACCCGTTTGAACATCGCCCGCGAAACTCCATCCCAGAAATCCGATAACCGACAGAAGCACTACCGTTATTAAGTATCGAGAAATCCATACATGAACGACCTTATCGGCATCCTGGTTCTCTTCTTTCCGATCCGTCAATCGCTTCAAAAGCGACTCGCTCCACATCTCGCGGGCAGTCAAGTCGATTAAACCGCTTCCCAACTGTCGAGCGCCCGATGGGATCTCCGCGCCTTTCATGAAAACGCGCGGCTCCGATTCTCCGTTGATCCACTCCATCCCCATCTGAGCTTTCTCAGACTGGAGCGTCGACTCGACCGGTGCCCAGTCGCCCGCGCATATTCTGTATTCATCGCCTGGACGCAGAGCATCTGCTTCCTTCAAAACGAAACTTCCATCGGCACCGAGGATTTCCACTTCCGGAGCGCTTACCTCCAATCTCGAAAGTCGATTCCGATTCTTCTCCACCGCGACCACCTGTGCCCAGCGGCCCGCCAACATCAGAAAAACGAAGGTCGAAACGAAATCGAAATACAGCAGTCGCCCATCCCCCACGGCCCAGCCGTATAGAGAGATTCCGTACGCCGAGAGCAATCCAATCGCTATCGGCAAATCCAAATGGACAACGCCGTTTCGAGCCGCTTGAAACGCACGGCCAATAAAATAGCTTCCGCCAAACGCCATGCTTAAGGTCGCGAACAAAAACGACAGCCATTCGAAATGAACCGAAAAGGCGAAAGTCTCATTCATTCCCAAGTATCCGGGAAGCGTATACAGCATCGAGTTCAGAGCGAACGCCCCGCATACCCCCATTCGCCATACGATCGAGCCCAACCCTCTGTCTTTCTTCCGGCCTACCGGCGCCAGCTCGTAACCATACGATTGCAGCTTCCGGGCGAATTCAGCCCCGTCAAACGAGCCGCGCTGCCAAGAGAGGCGCATCAATCCACGCTGCACGTCGATCCGGCACGAGATCGTGCCAGGCGATTTCTTGAAGAGAGTCTCAATCAGCCATACGCACCCCACACACGAAAGACCGCTAAGCGATAGTTCCAATTCCGAAGAGCGCGAATCTTCCGTTTCTGAAAGACGAATGAGATCTTTCAACCACTCGTAGCTCCGCTTCGAGAAAACGCCACTGCCCACTGGCTGACCTTTCCCGCCTTGCAGTTTATAGAAACGATCGAGCCCCTCGTCCTTGATCAGTCGATACACGTATTCGCAGCCGGAGCAGCAGAATACGTCTTCCTCCGAATGAGCCCGAAACGACAAGCCGCAATGTCGGCAGTGCGTGACTCCTCGATGAACGTGCTCTGTGCTGGATTCCAATCGATACATCGTTCCTAGTAAACCGTCAGGCAAAATCCGTCTCCATTCATCAGCGCTTCGATATCGATAAACGACCGAGCGACCAAAACCATGATCGCCACCAGTGCGATCCCTTGCTGCCAGCGAACGAGCGCGTTCGGCGACAAGCGCCCCGACATCCATCGAAAGCCTAGAAGCGACGACACGAGAGCCGGCATCGATCCAAGGCAGAAACTCGCCATGATCAGCGCCCCGCCATACGCGGATCCCGAAAGCGCCGCGACCCAAATCATTGAATACAAAAGCCCGCAAGGCAGCAATGGCGTCGCCAAACCTAACGCGAGTCCTCTCGCGGATGGAGGCGTTTTCAAAGTTCGCGTCATGGCAGCGCGACTTAGCCGACCAACCCAAGCGAAACGTGCCAGTCTCCGATCCAACCGAAAAACGAGCATTAAGAGAACTACCACCAACGCTAAAGTAATCGCTTTCGGAGAAACGCCCCCAATCTCATTGATCAGTCGACCGCCGAACACGCCCGCCAATCCGCCGAGAAGACTATAGCTGATCACGCGCCCCAGTTGGTAGCTCGCCACCCCGAACCCGTGTCTATTGGAATCGCCAGACATCAAAACCGCGCAGCCCAACGGCCCACACATCCCGACACAGTGCAGACTCGCAATCATTCCCGCAACGCAGGCCGCAATCGGATTCATCAAAGCGATTGTTTCAGTCGGCGTCATTTCAGTTCCTTTGTAAGCGGAATCGCTTCAGGCAAGTTCTCCGACGCTACATTGATTAGCCAGATCCAGGCGCTGACCAGTACGGCAAACGCCAATACTACCCAGATCCAAAGGGATAGCCACGAATTCGATTTTGATTGCCTACTCATCTGTATCTAGAAACTCGGGACTCGGCCCGATGAAGTTGATTTTCTGAAACGCGATCGCCTCGTCCTCCTCGCTTAATACTCTGATCTCTGCCCCAAACGGTCCACTGAAGCCCTCTCGCGGCGAGCGAATCACAATCGTCCGCAAGGCCTCGCCATTTCCTTCGATCAAGAATTGCTCATCCACCCCGCTTGCCTCCGCGCTCGACGGCAGATTCTCGAAGACGATGCGATAAGACCGGTCTTCGTTACGCTTGTTGGTAACCCGGACGAAAAACTGATTTCGTACATGAGACTCATCCAAATAATACGGCGGCCCACTCACCCTCCAAGCAGTAACCGTCGCTTCGCTCACGCCGCGTAGCGAAAATTCGAATACGGCTGCACCAATAAAGAGCAAGACCGTATAGAGGATGATGCGAGGCCTCACTATCTGTGTCTTCTGTCCCGACAATCCGCGCTCCGAGTCGTAGCGCACGAGTCCACGAGGTCGCTTCAACCGATCCATTATCGCGTCGCAAGCGTCCACGCACGCCGCGCAGCCGATACACTCCATCTGCAGCCCCTGACGAATATCAATTCCCGTCGGGCAAACCTGGACACATCGATTGCAATCCACGCAATCACCCGCCCCTTCTTGACTCGCCTTGCCTCTCGGTTCGCCTCGCGCCTCGTCGTAGCCGATTACGAGAGAATTATCGTCGATCAACGCGGATTGAAGCCGACCGTACGGACAGATAATGATGCACAGCTGCTCGCGAAACCAAGCAAAGTTGAAGTAAAGGAATCCCGAATACACGAAGACAAACAGAAACACGCCCCAGTTCTCTCCCGGAGATTGTCGCATCATTTGCCACAAGTTCGGGACCGACAGGAAGTAGGCCATGAACATGTGAGCCAGTCCAAGCGAAACCAATACGAATGCAAAATGCTTCAGCCCGCGCTTGAAAATTCGCTCACCACCCAGCGGCGCTCGATCCAATCGTTTTCGAGCGGAAGCCTCTCCTTCGATCCAGCGTTCGATTCGGCGATAGACATGCTCCAGAAACACTGTTTGCGGGCACGCCCATCCGCACCAGATCCGACCGGCCAGCGCGGTGACGTAAAACAGCCCGAATCCGAGGCCGGATATCAGAAAGAATGCCAGCCACAAATCTTGCGAAGCGAAGGTGAGCCCCAGAAAGTGGAACCGCATTTGCTCTGTATCCAAATAAACAGCCGGGTAGCCATTGATCGGAATCCAAGGCAGCGAAGCGTATAGCAAAATCAATACGCTCCCTACAATCTTGCGAGCCAACGTGAATACGCCCCGAGCATCCGCAGGATGGATGATATGCCGAGATCCATCTTGATTGATGGATGTCAGCTCCTCCCTCCTGGGTGAATGCTCCGTCGGACCGCGCGTCATTCTTATCTCTCCCTAAAAGCTTCCGTCAAGAGGACGGTTGCTGATGATGGCTGAGTACGAAAGCCGTCACTTCATTGACTTTCTTCGCGCCCAAGATCGGCCCCCATGGCGGCATGCCTTTTTCAAGAACGCCGTTCGTAATCGTTCCCCGGATAATGAGCGGATCGTCGCCGTGCACCCACTCGGAATCAATCAGGCTCACGCCGATCGCCCCTTGCAACTCCGGCCCATGACAGGCCGCGCACATGGTCGTGTAGGTGGACTGGCCCGCCGCCACTATTTCCGTATCTTGACTCATCGCCCAAAGCCCGGCGCTGTCGAGCGGCTTTGAATCGCCACTGGCCTGGGCTAACGCGGCCGCTTCATCCATCGTTTGGAGCGCCAGTTGGAGATCCTCCTCAGGTGTGGACCCCATGTCCGTTTTCTGGAAGTAGATCCAATAGCCTATCGAATACGCTAT
>JAJFLS010000646.1 GCA_021772595.1 Opitutales bacterium | reverse complement strand
GGCGCCGCCCCGAATGAGTTTCCATTTATTAATAACCCTCTTAGAGGCCGAGTTTGCCGAAGGCGTCGGAGAGGCTGTTGGCCCCTAGGTCCTTTTGCGGCTTTTGCGTTTTGGCGGGACGATTCCCTTGGGGTTTGCGAGCTTGGTTGCTTCGGGAGGCGCTTTTGTCGGATCCTCTTCCTCTGGTCCCTTCCGTTTTGGATTTGAGCTCGGGTTGGCTCTTCATCGAAAGGCCGATTCGTTTACGAGCGACGTCTACTTCGGTGACGGTGACGCGCGTTTTCTGACCTACTTTTACATGGTCCTTGGGATCTTTCACGAATGAGTCCGAAAATTGGCTGATATGCACGAGACCGTCCTGGTGTACCCCCACGTCCACGAAGGCCCCGAAGGCGGTGACGTTGGTGACGATTCCCGGGAGTTTCATTCCTTCGCGGAGGTCTTCGATGCGGTCGATGCCTTCTTTGAATTGCACGGCTTCGAATTGCTGCCTCGGGTCGCGGCCGGGTCTAGCCAGTTCTTGGAAAATGTCCATTAGCGTGGGCTCTCCGACTTCCTCTGTAGCGTATTTCTGGATATCGACGGCGGCGCGCTTTTCGCTGCTGGTCATCAGATCCTTTACGCTAACCGAAAGGTCTTGGGTCATTTGCTCGAAGAGCTTGTAGCGTTCCGGGTGGACGGCACTGGCGTCGAGGGGATTAGCGGCGTCGCGAATTCGGAGAAAACCGGCGGCCTGCTCGAAGGCTTTGGGGCCGATGCCGGGGACTTCTTTTATTTCCTTCCGCGATTTGAAGGGACCTTTTTCGTCGCGATGCGTGACGATCGCTTCGGCGAGTCGCGGGTTGAGTCCGGATACGTAGGAGAGCAACTGCTTGCTGGCGGTGTTGATCTCGACACCGACGCCGTTTACGCAGCTGAGGACGACATCGTCGAGCGATCCTTTCAGCGTTTTCTGATCGACGTCGTGCTGGTATTGGCCGACGCCGATCGATTTCGGATCGATCTTCACGAGCTCGGCAAGCGGATCCATAAGTCTCCGACCGATGGATACGGCCCCGCGAACGGTGATGTCCTTGTCGGGAAATTCCTCGCGGGCGGCCTCCGAAGCGGAGTAGATCGACGCTCCGCTTTCGTTGACGGAAATTACGGTGATCTCGGACCCCAATCCGCAGGAGCGAACGAAGGACTCGGTTTCGCGGCCGGCGGTGCCGTTGCCGATCGCTATGGCGGCGATGCTGAATTGCTGGCAAATGCCTACGAGCGCTTGTTTCGCCTCTCCCTGTTGCCGAGATCCAAGGGTGGGGTATATGACGGTATCGAAGAGCAGTTTGCCTTGCGGGTCGAGAACGACCAGTTTGCATCCTGTGCGGAAGCCGGGGTCGATGGCGATGATGGCTTTCTGGCCTAGGGCGGGAGCGAGGAGAAGTTCGCGTAGGTTGGTCGCGAATACAGAGATCGCCTCTTTGTCGGCTCGTTTTTTCAGATCGAGCCGGGCTGTGGTTTCCATGGAAACGGAGAGCAGGCGCTTGAAGCTGTCTTTGGTGGCGAGCTTTACTTGTTCGCCGCCCAGCGCCTGGGCCTTGACGAATCGTCGTTCGAGCTTGTCGAGGGCAACGGCCTCGTCGGGGCGAACGCTCATGGTGAGGATCATTTCGCCTTCGCCGCGGCGTATCGCCAGGATTCGGTGCGAGGGCGCTTTCGAGGCTGTTTCGGACCAGTCGAAGTAGTCTCGAAATTTCGCCCCTGCTTCCTCTTTGCCCTTCATCGCCTTGGAAGAGAGGGTTGATTCTTTCAGGTAGAAGCTTCGAAGTTCGGCTCGCGCATCGGCATCGTCGTTGATCCACTCCGCGATTATGTCCCTGGCGCCGGCTAAGGCATCTTCCGTGGTGGCGACCTCTTTCTCGAGATCGACCTAGGCGTGCGCTTCGCTCTCCGGGTCGCAGGACGTCTGGTTTTCGAAAAGTTTCGTAGCCAGGGGTTTAAGGCCTTTTTCGCGGGCGATGGTCGCTTTGGTGCGGCGTTTCGGCTTGTCGGGCAGATAGATATCTTCAAGCCGAGCCAGCGTATCCGCATTCTGGATGGAGTTTGCGAGGGTGTCGGTCAGGAGATTGCGTTCTTCGAGGGATTTGGTGACTGCGGAGCGGCGGTCTTCGAGCGTTTGCAGTTGGGCGAGCCGATCGCGAATGGCGGCGATGGCTACTTCGTCGATTCCTCCGGTCGCTTCTTTGCGATATCGCGCGATAAAGGGGACGGTCCCTCCTTCCGCGAGTAATTTTATGGAGGCCGCAGTCTGTTGGATCTGCATGCCAAGTTCTTCGGATATTTTGGGAAGAAACGATTCGATCATGTCGCCATTGTGGAGTGAAAAATACGGAAGAATGGGGGGGCGCTCGCGGCTGACAAGCGACTAAACTCCGGCGCTGCTAAAAATCGGATTCCGGCTCGTTTTCTGCCGATTGCGGAACCGGCATTTGATCGGTGGGTTCGTCGAGCAAGAGGATGGGGGCGGGCGATTGAATCGCTTTTTTGGCGACTTTTTTCACGATGCAACCTTCTGCGAGAATTAAAAGGATGCTCAGCAGCCCAACCGATAGGCCGGGTCTGAACGCTAGGTGATTTGTCAATGCTGGGAAACGCATGTTGCTGGATTGGGATGTAATCGCCGTCTTTTTGTGGCAATGGTGGAGCATTTGCCGCGGGGCGCAATCCACTTTGCTTGAGCTCCGCTGCACCGGGCCTGCCTTTGGGAGAAGCCGCGGCTCCGTAAGAGTGATGAGGAGCGTCTTTTTCTGGCTCCTATGGATAGAGCCGGGAAAAGAGACAAGCAGATCTCCGACCGTTTAAAATACAACGTTGTAATTTAAACGGTAAGAGTCTGAAAGAAAGGCAGGCTCTTGATGGAGCGAAGCGATTCCGGTAGTTGAAGATAGAAGATCAATCCACAGGGCCACTAGAATGGCGTCTGGGGCAGGAGCCGAAAAAAGACACACCCTAGGTTAAACCGGCGGCTTGTATTTCGCGAAAAAAGTCTCTAGCGGTACCCGTTCTTTAGGGAGCGTTCCGGATTTGGGAGGCTTCCAAAAGGACAAACGATCCATCGATTATTAGAAAAATGAGCGTAAAAAAAGTAGGCATTCTCACGGCGGGCGGCTTGGCTCCCTGTCTCTCTTCCGCGATTGGCGGTCTGATTCAGCGATACACGGAGATCGCCCCGGATGTGGAGATCATCTGCTACAAGAATGGCTACTGGGGCTTGCTGAAAGGCATCAACTATCAGGTGACCGATGCAATTCGCGAGAACGCTGGAATCCTGCATCGCTACGGAGGCAGTCCGATCGGCAATTCCCGAGTGAAGCTGACCAATATCGAGGACTGCGTTAAGCGCGGCTTGGTCCAGGAAGGGCAGGATCCTCAGAAGGTGGCGGCCGACCAGCTTGTCGCAGACGGTATCGACGTATTGCACACAATCGGCGGAGACGACACCAATATCGCGGCCGCGGATTTGGCGGCGTATCTTGCGAAGAACGACTACGAACTCCGCGTGATCGGAATGCCCAAGACGATCGACAACGACGTGTATCCGATTCGCCAGACGCTCGGCGCGTGGACGGCGGCGGAGCATGCGGCGAATCACTTTGAGAATGTGGTAGCCGAGCATAATTCGAATTCCCGGATGCTTATCATCCACGAGATTATGGGCCGTCATTGCGGTTGGCTCGCGGCGGCTACTGCAAAGGAGTACCACGATCGCCTGAAGCACAAGGAATGGGTTCCAGAGATCGGTTTGAGCCGCGAGCGGCACGATGTGCACGCGGTCTATCTGCCGGAGCTAGAGGTAGATTTGGATACAGAGGCTGAGCGTCTGATCAAGATCATGGACGAGCACGATAATGTGAACATTTTCCTGAGCGAAGGCGCGGGCGTTGATTCGATAGTCGCGGCGAAAGAAGCGGCGGGCGAGGAGATCGTGCGAGACGCGTTCGGTCACGTGCAGCTCGATTTCATCAATCCCGGACAATATTTCGCGAAGCAGTTCGCCGAGAAGATCAATGCGGACAAGGTTCTGGTCCAGAAGAGCGGCTACTACTCGCGGGCGGCGGAGGCGAACGCGCAGGATTTGAATCTGATCAAGAGCTGCGTGGACACGGCTGTAGAGTCGGCGTTAGCCGGATTGAGCGGTGTCGTGGGCCATGACGAGGACAAGGACGGAATCATGCGGGCCTGCGAATTCGAGCGCATCAAAGGCGGCAAGCCGTTCGACACGGACCAGCCTTGGTTTAGCGAGCTTCTCGCGGAGCTAGGCCAGCCCAAAGGGACGCTCGCGCCTGCGTATTGAGGGCGGTTCGTCATTTTTTGTAGGAGCGGGTTTATCCCGCGATTCGAATTGAATAATCGCGGCATAAAGCCGCTCCTACATAGAATGTCTCTATAGGGAGTATTCCGCGACGGTGGCTCGTTCCACTTCTTCGATGGTTGTCAGGCCGAGAAGCGCTTTTTTCAGGGCGTCGACGCGGAGGGACATGCAGCCGATCTTGTTGGCGGCCTGCTGAAGCTTGAAGGGCGGTTCGGAATTGGAGATCATGCTGCGCATTTCCTCGGAAATCTCGACGACTTCGTGAATCGCGATCCGGCCGGAGAAACCTGTCATTTGGCAGGATTTGCAGCCGCGGCCCCTGAAGAAGCTCGCTGAGCGATACGTCTCTGGAATGAAGTAGCGCTGCATCACATCGTCGTTAGGGATGTAGGCTTCTTTACAGCTGTCGCAGATTCGCCCGACGAGTCTCTGAGACATGACGCCGTTGATCGAGGGAGCGACCATGTAGGGATCCACGCCGATTTCGGTCAGGCGCAGAATCGCTTGGATCGCGTTGTTGGTATGCAGTGTTGAAAGCACCAAGTGCCCGGTGAGGGCAGCCTCGGTAGCGATCTTGGCGGTCTCGACGTCGCGGATTTCACCGACAAGAATTATGTCGGGGTCTTGCCGCAGCGCCGACCGCAAGATCGCCTTGAAGTCGAGGCCCGCCTGGTGGTTCACTTCGAAGTGATTGATACCAGGGAGCTGATACTCGACGGGATCCTCAATGGTCATAATATTCCGGTCTCGATCATTGAGGTAGTCGAGAGCCGAATACAGAGTTGTCGTTTTTCCTGAGCCTGTTGGACCGGTAACTATATAGATACCGTTTGGTTTTGAAACCGCATTGCGAAATCGATTTAAATTGCTGCGAGCCAGAAAGAGCTGGTCGAAGGTCGGGACGCCTTTCTGCCCGGCCTGTCCCAAAAGTCTAATTACGATTTTTTCGCCGTGAAGCCCGGGGCAGGAGGAGATGCGGAAATTCTGCTCGAACGCGGCCAGCTCCATTGTGAATCGGCCATCTTGCGGCGTCAGGGCGTTGGCGATGTCCATTTCCGCGAGAAACTTTATGCGTACGATCATCGCGCTCTTCACCTTCTCGGGCAAGTGGACGGTGTCCCGCAGGTGTCCGTTCACGCGAAACCGGAGGAGCCCGGTGCCCTTGTGGGATTCGAGGTGGATGTCGCTCGCTTTCTGCTTGAAGGCGGTGATGAACATGCGGTTGGTGATCTCAACTAGCTCGCTCGACTCGACCATCTTGACGAGTTGCTCGTCGTTCATTTCGGAGAGGTCTCCGCCTTGACTGATCGCTTCGAGCTCCTCGAGGGCGCTGTCGAACGAAAGGTCGGTGTTGTAGTGGAGATCGATGGCCTGCTCGATGTCCTCGGGCAGAGCGAAAACGGGACTGACTCGGTATTGGAGGAAGCGCTCCAGCGATTCGACGAGTTGTCGATTCATCGGATCTTCCATCGCGAGCGTTATGTATCCGTCAAATTCGTACAGGGGAATCGCCTTGACGCGTTTCGCCATCTCGAGCGGAAGATTCCGGTCGCCTTCGCAGGCAATGTTGATGGACATCGGATCGACAAAGGTCGAGCCGATGGATCGGGCCCACAGTTCTCCGGCCTTGTCTCTGCGGAGGTAGCCTTTGTCTACGATGTCGAGAAGCAGATTGCTATGGTTGCTCTTATGCTTGTTCACCATCGCGCTCAGTGCCTCTGGCTCGATCTTGCCGGTCTCTTCGACGAGACTGACAAACTTATCCGACTTAATTTCTCTCATTGTCCTGATCGGGGTCGAGTTTGAAGATTTTAGCGATGGAGTTCTGGTCGATGAGTTCGCGCGAGGATAGAGCGGAGTCGAATTCGGCTTTGGCGTCTTCTAGCAGATCAGCGAAATTGTAACGCATGATATGGTCGTCCAAACTTTGGTTACGCTTTTTTTCCGGCGGGGATTCTGAGTGGGTATCCATGACGCTATGAGGTTTGGGCAGTGATGCCGATCTTTTCTATGACTTGCTTGAGTTGAACCTTAATTGCGTCTGGGGTCTGCGTTTTGAGAATGTAGTATGCGGCGCCTTTTCGGCTGCATTCTTCTACGGAGTCGCGAGTGGAAACGGCGGTCATCATGACGACGATCGTATCGGGGTTGATCTCCTTGATCTGGGCGAGAGCGTCGAGCCCGTTCATGACGTTCATGTTGATGTCGAGCATCACGATGTCTGGCTTGTATTCGCGATAGGCGTCGATGGCGTCCTGGCCGTTCTGCATCAGGTACACTTTGCTGATGCCAAGGTCGAGAAGCAGAAGCTTCATGAAGGTGCGCATGTGCGCTTCATCATCTGCGATAAGGGCGGTGATTTCTTTATTCATCGATTATTGTACGGTTGAAGGATACGCTGAATCGCGCCCCTTTGGTGGAGCGGTTCTCAGCTGAAATGGTGCCGCCGTGGCGAATCACGATTCGGTGGCAGACGAATAGGCCGATGCCTGTGGAGGACTCTCCTCCGGTGGGCAGGTTGGACGTGCGGCCGAATTCCTTGAAAAGCTTGTTGAATTCGTCTTCGGGTATTCCGGGGCCTTCGTCTTCGACTTTCAAATACACGTGATCGTCGTCGCTATTCAATACGATTCGAATTTCGGTTTCTTCGGGCGAGAATTTGATCGCGTTGGTGACGAGATTGTCGATGACGCGTGAAACGAGCCTCCGATCAAGATCGGCTTGGGTATCGTCCGTTAGGATTTCTTTGGTAATGCGTATCTGTTTCTTGGATGCACTTGAGGAATGTAGTTTGACGGCTTGGTCTACGAGAGCTTCCAGCGGTTCGGATTCGGCGTCTAGGCGCATCTGGCCAGATTCGAAAAGGGAGACGTCGAGAAGGTCCTCGACGAGCGTGAGCATGGACTCGGAGGCTTGAACGATCGTGCTCACGAGCTCGTGCTGATTGTCGTTCAGCGGCCCGTATTGCTCTTTCTCGAGGTATTGCGAGATTCCGCGGATGGAAACGAGAGGGTTGCGGAGATCGTGCGAAGCGACTCCGAGAAACTTGGTTTTCGACTCGTTTTGCCGGTTGAGATCATGAATACGGTTTTTCGCGTCCTGCTTGCGTCGGTAGGAATCGATGTGGTGGCGGGCTCGGCTCAGTAGCTCGACTTTGCGGATCGGTTTGACGACGTAGTCGTTCGCTCCCGCTTCGTAAGCCTGGCTCAAGGTGTCCATGTTCGAGAGGCCCGTGGAGAAGATGATCGGTATCTCGTCTAGATTGGGCTGCTGCTTCAAGTACGCGCAGAACTCGAGGCCGCTCATCTCGGGCATCATGATATCGCTGAGGATCAAGTCGGGAGCATGGTCTTCGAGAAAGGTGATGGCCTCCTCTGCGGAGGAGACTCCTTTGTAGGCAAGACCGTCCTTCTTCAAAATCTTTTCAATATGCTTTAGCGTAAAAGGATCGTCGTCGACGACGAGCACTAGGGGACGCTTGATTTCTTCCCTACTGATCTCTGCGGAGATGGCTTGGTTGTTATTTGATAGCATACTAAACTTCCCTAGAGGAATTCATTTACTCGTATGGGTAGATCGGCGCCTACGCTGGGTGGTTAAGGGTTAATCCGAATCGCCCATTTGCGATACCAGCGGGGCTTGATTTTCAAGCCCCGCCGCAAGTAGGGATAGTTAGGGAAGCCTTCTACTAGTGTTAGACTTCAACTAAACGGGTCGCCTAGATTTCGTTCAAGAACGCAAGCTGCTAGTAGTCTGGGTGTTAAGGCCGATTTTGAGGGCGAGCTAATGATGCCCAAGCGGTGAACTCGACCCAGTGGGGCGAGTCGAGAAATGGGGAGAATAAGCGCTGGTGAATATTCTTTAAAAAGTCGCTTTCGATGCCGAATCTTCGAGAAATGCGGTATCTCGGCAATTCGCTATCTGCGATCAGGCGTCGCTGACGCTAGCGGCGCTTGTTCCAATCGTCGGATTCGAATTGTTCGATCAGCTGTTCCTCTTCGGAGGGCTCCCAATCCGGCCAGGATTCGAAATGGATCTCTGCGTCGGCGGCTTTGGCGACCTCTGCAATGAAATCGTTGTAGAACTGATTCCAGTCCAGGTCGGCCAAAATGGTTCTCCAAATCGAGCCTTGCATGAGGTAGCCCGCTTTCGAGCGCTTTTGAGCGGCTCCGGCGACTTTGGAATGAAGATTGTGGAGCACGACATCGTAGACCTCGGACTTGTTGAAGCAAACTCCGGGAATCGCGCTTTCGGGCGCGGAGAGATTCAGGATGACGTTTACTCCTTGGGTCTGCATCGCAGTGATGATGCACTCATGAACGGCCTTGTAGGTATCGAGGGGGCTGCAACGACCGAGCGGGTGCGCGGTCGGGATAACCAGCGAGTATGTCCAATCCTCGACGTGGCTGACGACGCCGCCCCCGGTAGGCCGGCGGCAGATTTCGGCGTACTCGTCGTGGATCTCCGAACGAACGTAGCTATAGCTTTGGCTCATCCCAAAGGTGTACGCGGGGCGGATCCAATCGTAATGCCTGATTCGCAGCGCGTCGGTGGGCTGGTATCGATTAAGAAGGAGAAAATCGTACGCCATGTTCTGGGCGGCGGTGCCGGGAGTGTCGGGTATGACGTGGAGTTGGTGAGACATTCGAATTTCGCAGCATGGACGCTTTAGATCGTTAAGCGTACCGTTATGGGCGCATCGCTAAATGGCGCGAGCCCTCTTTCCATGGAAAATGGCATTGTCTAAACCGCATTGTACCAAGAGCGAAAAGGCTTGGGGACGATAAGCTTGTCGAGCTGCGAGGCGAATGCCTCGGGCCGCGTCTTCAATCGCCCTGCGAGTGGCTGCAGATCGAGAGACAAATCAGGCTGACGATTCGCGAATCGTGGATCGTCGGTGAGGCGTGCCTCTTTGATCAGATCCGAGGGCAGTCCGAAATGATCGAGAATCCGCTTGCCGATCTCGAATCGCGAAAGCCGGTCTTCTCCCGCCCAATGGAGCAAGCCTTGCGAATCGTCGCGCTCGCAGATCTCCACCATGGCGTCGGCCAGGTTGTCCGTCAGGCAGGGCTGGCGGTATTCGTCGACAAACAAAGACGCGCAATCGCCCCGGCTCCAGGCGCTGAAGAGATGTTCGTGCACGCTTCGGCTGCCCTTCAAGCTGTTTCCATTGAGAAGCGGTATCCGAATAACCGATGCGAATTCGGCGGCCGATTCGAGGACACGCGTTTCGGATTCGCGCTTTTGTTTGGCGTATTGGGTAATTGGATTCGGAGCGTCGGAAACGGCGTACGGCGCCTGCGTGCCATCGAATACCTGATCGGTGGAGATATGCAGAAAACGGGCGAACAAGTGCTTCGACAAAAGGGCGAGTTTTTCCGGCAGA
>JAJFLS010000645.1 GCA_021772595.1 Opitutales bacterium | reverse complement strand
TTCTGGGGCGACGAGATCGAGCAGCTTTCCGAATTCGATCCGACAACCGGTTCGGTGATTCGCAAGCTCGACCAGTTCAATCTGTATCCAGCGAGTCAATTCGTGACCACGCGAGAGAAGACGGAAGGGGCGATTGATGCGATTAAGGGAGAACTCAAAACGCGCGTGGCGAAGCTGGAGGGCGAAGGAAAATTGCTCGAGGCGCAGCGGATCAGCATGCGGACGAATTACGATCTGGAGATGCTGCGGGAGGTCGGGTTTTGCAATGGTATCGAGAACTACTCCATGCATCTATCGGGCCGGCATTCTGGCGAGCGGCCTTCGTGTTTGATCGATTTTTTCGCGAAAGACTTTTTGCTCTTTGTCGACGAGAGTCACGTATCGATTCCCCAGATTGGGGCGATGTACGCGGGCGACCGTTCCCGGAAGACGACTCTAGTGGAGCACGGTTTTCGCCTGCCGTCGGCTCTCGATAATCGGCCGATGAATTTCCAGGAGTTCACGGAAGTCGCCGGACAGACGATTTACGTGACCGCGACGCCGGCCAAATACGAGCTCGAGAAAAGCGCGGTCATTGCAGAACAGATTATTCGGCCGACAGGGCTGCTTGATCCGGTGATTGAAGTTCGGGGAACCAAGGGTCAGGTTGAGAATTTGATCAGCGAGGTCAACCAGGCGATCGAAGAGAGAGAGCGCGTTCTGGTGACCACTCTGACGAAGCGACTGTCGGAAGATATAACTTCGTATTTGAGGGATCACGATATACGCGTGGAGTATCTGCATTCGGATATCGATGCGATCGAGCGCGTGGAGATTTTGCGTCGACTGCGAGCAGGCGACTTCGACGTGCTTGTCGGGATCAACCTATTAAGGGAAGGCCTCGATTTGCCAGAGGTGGCGCTGGTCGCGATTCTGGATGCGGACAAGGAAGGCTTTTTGAGAAGCGAAACTAGTCTCGTGCAGACGGCGGGAAGAGCGGCGCGTCACGAAAAAGGTCGCGTGATCTTTTACGCGGATGTGATGACGAAATCGATCAACCGGGCGATCGAGAAAACGGAGTACCGGCGGTCTAAGCAGATCGAATACAACGATCAGCACGGAATCGTTCCGAAGAGCGTGAACCGGCCGATTCAGGCGAGTTTGCACGATGGGAAAGTGGATGAGGAATCTCCCTTGCTAATGGGCGAGGATGATGATGTGGAAGCGGTCATCAGCGAACTGACCGTGGAGATGGACGAGGCTGCGGCGAAGCTGGAGTTCGAGCGGGCGGCGTTGCTGCGCGATCAGATCGATTCTCTGCGTTCGGGCGATTTCGCAAACGCGCGAAAGTCGCGGAGCGGAAAACGCGCGTACGGGCGGAAGCGGCGGTAGGTTTTTCGATGAGAATTGGTAGGGCTGACTATCCTTAGTCAGCCGCGTTTGCTGAACGAATTGAGCGGCTGCTTAGGGATAAGCAGCCCTACCATCTAAACCTAGCACGCAAAAAAAGCAGACGCCGCTAGGCGTCTGCTTTTTGAAAATTGAAAGGGGATTGTGGTCTACAATCCGAGATTCGCGATATGGATTTTGCGAACGCCTTCGAGGTAGCGTGTGATGTACGGCCGCGGCTGAAGCGTATTTGAGCGTTCGAGAAGCGGGATCGCTTTGCCGTATTGCTCGCGGGCCACGTAGGAGCGAGCCCAACCGATGAGCGCCTTGACTTCAATGTCGGTGATCTTGGCGGAGCGTTCGTAGTATAGATCCGCGCGGGAATAGCCGTCGATCGTATCTTGGCTGGTGTAGTGGTCGGCGAGCATCATGAGCGCTTCTCCATCCAGCGGATCGTTTGCGATGAGCTTTTCGAGGATCGGAATAAAGACTTCGGTGTCGCCGTCGCTTATCGCGATATGCGATTCCATGCGGAGGAGACGTGTTTCCTGATCTTTGTCGATTCGGTTCGCGTAAGTTTTGTGGATGTCGTCGATGAGGACTCTCGCTTCTACGAAGGCGCCGCGTCCGACGAGGATATCGGCGGTATCGACGTGGGTTTTAACGGAGCGCTTGGGATTCTTCTTGATCGACTTGCGGTAGTATTTGAGGGCGAGGTCGTTCAAGTTCCGGGACATGTAGATGTTGCCCATGAATTCGAGAGACTCTGCGGTGGACTTGCCGAGGCGGTCTACGATTTCCTGGATGGCGACAGCGGTTTCGGCGTCATCGAGTCCTAGGTAGGCGTTTGCTTGGCTGATCCAGATGATTTCGTTTTCGGGCTCCGTGAGGAGAATTTCATCGAGGACAGAGATGGACTGCTCGTACTTTTTCTGGTTGAGCAGAGCTTTCGCCAATCCGAGTTGCCAGTCCTTAGTCTTCGAGCTGAGCATGATAGCTTCGCGATAGGCGGTTTCGGCCGAGATGTACTGTCCGCCGGTGACGTAGCAGAGGCCAAGCAGGCCAAAGGTGGTGCTATCGCGCGCGCCGAGGTCGATCGCTTTGACGAAGTGGCTAATCGCTTTGTCGAATTCGCCCTTCTGGACGAGCATGATAGCCAAGTTACGGTGAGCGCGGAGGAAGCCGGGGTATTTGTCGACGGACTTATTGAAGTAAGCCATTGCTTGGTCTACATCTTCTCGTTCGCCGTACAGGCTGCCGATGATGTATTCCAACGCTCCGCTGGATTCGGGAGTGATGGCGTTGAGAAGCATCTGGAGGGAGGCCTCTTTGTCGGTCTTCATCACCTCGATGATTTCTCTGAAGATTTCTTGCTCAGTATCGCTTAGCCTGGGTTCGGTCTTGGTATCGAGTTCGTAGTCGCCGATATAGCCGGCGCGGATGTGGGGCTGGTCCCAGAATGTTTCGGGGTCGTATTCGAGCTGAGCCGACAGCGATGAGATTCCTGTGGCGCAGAGAAGACTGGACAAGGCCAGTTTGAATAGGTTGCTCTTAGTCATTGTATTTTTATTCGTAAATTATTGTTTCTGTATACGTTCAGGCAGGATTGGCTATTCTCCCTGGACGACTTTCATAGTGATTCCTTCGGCGCCGGCCAGGAGGCAATCGTCGTGGACTTTCACGTAGACGATCACTTTGGACTCCTTCTCGACGTTGATCATGATCGGGTACTTCTCACGCTGCATTTCCTGTTGGACTACAGCTCGGACGCCTCCGACTCCGATGTTTTTCTGGTTTGCACCGATCTTCGAGAAAACCGCGCCGTTCTTCTTGATAAGAAGCGTAAGGCGGTCCTTTTGTTCGGAATCTTCCGGCTTAGGCGCGGGATCGGGCGTATTGGCGGCCATCCCTTTTTCTTCGACGAACACCGTGGTGACGATGAAGAAGATGAGGAGGATGAATACCATGTCGATGAGTGGCGAGATATTGATATCCGTCATCTCATCGTTTTCGTTAAAATGCTTTCTGTTTCTCATGGTCGCCTAGTTGCTAAGCTTCTCCAGTGAAAGATGGATGTTGTCCGAAGGCACTTCCGCCAGTTTGCATTCGTCGATCAGTCGAGCGATGGTGCCGTTAGAGGCGCCGATATCGGCTTGAATGATGACGGGGTAGTTCTCGTTCTCCCTGATCATGCGACGCACTTTCACGCGAATGCCTCCGAGGCCGACTTCGTCGCCGCCATAAAACACGGCGTCGGTTTCGGTTACACCGATCATAATGCAATTCTTAGCAAGGTCTTCGGCATTGTAGGCGAACGGCTTGACGACAGTGACTCCTGGTTCTTCTACGAAGACGGTAGTGACGATGAAGAAGATCAGGAGGATGAATACCATGTCGATGAGAGGCGAGATGTTGATATCTTCAACATCTTCGCTTGCCGACAGGGCTTTCTTTCCTTTTCCCATGGGATTTTAGTTCCTTTCGTTAAATGGTCCTGTGCGCTTTTGGAGCGCAACGGTGATTGATTGATAGGGAATCGATCGAATATCGGTCA
>JAJFLS010000644.1 GCA_021772595.1 Opitutales bacterium | reverse complement strand
ATTGGGGACGCCGCTTCCGTCGACTTGATGACAGGCGAGGCAGTATATATTGTAGAGCGCGCGCGCAGCGGGATCTAGTTTCTGGCTTTCGCTGGCGATCCTTGGCGGCTCGGGGCCTACGCTCTGATGGATTGTCGCGGTGGGCCTAGCCGGTATTCCTTTGCCACCGGTGTACATGATCTTCCAAATACGGCCCACTCTGTCCTCCGAAACGTAAAGAGATCCATCGGGGCCGACGGTCAATCCGGTGGGCCGGTAGGTTGCGGCGTTGGGGACGTGAAGCACTTCGGCTCCTTTGAAACCATCGGCGAAAACTTCGTATTCGCCTGAGGGCTTCTTTCCGTCAAAGGGCACGAATACGACGTTGTAACCTTGCTGGGGAAGCGGAGCTCGATTCCAGGATCCGTGAAAGGAAACAAATGCTCCTTCTTGGTATTTTTTAGGGAATTGAGTCGCGTTGTAGAACTGAAGTCCGACGGGCGCCCAATGGCCGGGAAAAGCCAGGACGGGGTCGTCGTACAAGCCTTCTTCGGGGCGCTTCTTTTTGTCGCCTCCGTATTCAGGATTGATGATACGCGTTTTTTGCTCGTGGTCGTAGTAGGTGTAGGGCCAGCCGAAGTTTGAGCCCTGTTTGATGTGATGGAATTCCTCCGACGGCAGCTCCGCGCTTTCCCGTTCGTTGTAATGCTCGGGCCAATTTTGCATCAAATTGTCGCGACCGTTTTGAACCCCGTAGAGCTCTTTTTTAACGGGATCCCATTGGAAGGCGACGTTGTTGCGTATACCGGTGGCGAAGTGAAATCCGTCCTCTTGCTGGGTTTGGCCTAGCGTATCTGCGTCAAACATCCAGACGCCCGCATAGCGTTCGAGTTCGTCGCAAGGAAATTTTCCGGGCGAGTGGAGCGTCCGTTCCAATTCTTGGCAGGAGTTGCTGGGCGCGCCTGCAGAGAGGTAGAGATTGCCAGAGTTGTCGAAGGTGATGTTCTTGCTCCTGTGGCTGACGGGTGTCGGAAAACCGGATACGACTGTTTCGTATGGGCCGCTTGGGAGCAGCTGTTTTTCGTCCATTGGAAAGCGGACGATCTGTCGGGTCGACCCGACGTAGAGGTATCCATTGTGCAGTTCCAGCGATTTACATTGGCTGTCCAGTTCGCCGAAATATTTAACCACGTCCATGACGCTATCGCCATCGGTGTCTCGCATGGCGACGACGTAGCCGAGGTCGATCGGATTCATAAGAGCCGCGTAGATGTCGCCGTTGTCTCGAACCGCGATCCGTCGCGTCCTTCCAACGTTGTCGGCGACCACGAGGGCCTGGAATCCTTCCGGAAGTTGCAGGCCGCCGTTGTCGGGCGAAACGACCGGCTGTGCGCATCCGGAAATACTGGCGAAGACAAATAGGGCAATTGACAGGGGTATTGAGCGAGTTCGTCGGGACATGGTGGAAAAAGTAATAGAAGGAACGCTGGGATCAATGGATTTCGAGCGAAAAATAGTGTTCAAATTCGATTTGCAATTCGTGGATTGTCTTCAGGTCCAATTGCTGACAGTTCGAGATGATGGATACCCCCGGAATTTTCAGATGCGCGATGTTTGTCGCCGGAGCGGTTTCGTTTTGCTGCCTTTCTGGAAAAGCAGATGAGGATGTTGTTTTCGAGAATCCGCATCCGAATGTGAGCTTCGAGGTATTCCAATTTCCAAAAGATGCGATGCCGCGAATAGATGGGAGCAAAGACGACTGGGCCTTCGTTCCGGATTGCTATACCTACGGCACATCGTTGCTAAACGATACCGAAGATGGTCACGGGACGGAAATCGACGAAAGCGACATTGATGTGAAGGTAACGGTTGGCTGGGTCAAAGGGATGAACCGGCTCTATTTTCTCTATGAGGCGCATGACGATTTTTGGGATTTCGGCCGATTCAATCCAAATGGCTATCTCAACGATATTTTCGAAATCGTAGTGGACGGCGATCTGTCCGGAGGGCCCTTTATTTATAATCCCCAGTTGTTTCCGGAATCCAATCGAGACCGGAGTAGCCCAGAGTTTCTGGACAATCACTTTCGCTTCAGTGGCGTGCATGCACAGAACTACCATTTCTACACGCCTCCTGTAAATAATGCCTGGGTGCTAGTCTGGGGATCTCAACCTTGGATTGGGGAGTTTCCGTATTCGAATTACGCGTACTCGTATGATTTTACGCATGGCGAGAGCGGGCGACTGGTGATGGAATGTTGGATCACGCCATTTGACTATGCGCCGTTTGATCGGCCTGAGGATGCGGTAGAATCGCAGTTGGAGGAAGGCGCGGAGATCGGGATTTCCTGGTCGATTCTGGATTTTGACGGAGGCAAGCGGGATGGGCATTACAATCTGGCTCACGATGTTCGCATGGTTAAAGATGCGTCCTTTCTATTACGGTTTAAATTGGCCCACTTGGAAGCTTCGCTACAACCGGATATCAAAGCTGAATGGACGTTTGACATTCTTGATGTCGATGAGGGGCGCGTCGCTTTTCATGATGAATCGGTCGGCGGTGTTTCATCATGGAAATGGGACTTCGGCGATGGCGAAACATCGACCGAGCAAAACCCTATCCATGTATTCATTCCAGGGGTACGGAAAGTAATTACTTTAGAAGTGAAAGGCCCCGGTGGAGTCTCCAAGCGGACCCGCTATTGGGACGTAATGACGAGGTAAAGGAACTTATTATGAGATTACATTTTAGCTATACCTGCATAATTCTTTCTCTTGTATCTCTCGTTGGCTTGGCCGGTTGCGGTCGCCAGGCGTTACCGATGGCTGGGATTGGGATTATGGTGGGCGAAGTGGCTAGTAAGAGCGCGTATGCGGTTCGCATTTTCGGGACGAGAAAGGCGTTGAAATCTACAGATATAGTGTCGAGGAGTAGTAGGAGAGAGGTCAGTGTTTTCAACTGTCGCCTGGTAGGGATGGATCGTCGAGCCGTCCGCAGTGAAAGGATCCTGCAACGCGGCCCGCCCGGCGGTCGAGCCCTACCATTGGACTCCAAGACGACGGAAAGAAACACACCCAGGAGAGTGGAGTCATGAATCGTCGCTCTCCATTTTTCTTGGCACTTCTGTGCGGAGTTTGCATTCAAATTTCGCTTGCCGAAGTGCCCAGCAAGCCGAACGTTCTCTTTATCGCGATCGACGATCTGAATACCCGTTTGGGTTCTTATGGATTCGATCACATCTCATCGCCCCACATCGATAGACTCGCAAGCGAAGGCGTTCGATTCGATCGCGCTTATTGCCAGTATCCCTCCTGCGGCCCGAGCCGTACCTCGGTGCTGACGGGTTTGCGTCCGCAAACTACCGGTATGATCAATAATCGCATGTCCTTCCGCGAGCTCGCTCCTGACGCGGTGACTCTTCCGCAGTTGTTCAAGAAAAACGGATACT
>JAJFLS010000643.1 GCA_021772595.1 Opitutales bacterium | reverse complement strand
GAGATAGGGAGACCATGGTTCGTAGGGGGAATCGTAGAGTGCGTCCGCAGCGGGTCGCACTTGGAGGATGATTGCGTGTAGGCCGGTCGATTTCGCCTCGTCGAGGAGGTGGATCAGTTCCGCTTGTTGTTCCCGGACTTTGAGGCCAGCCTTGGAGGGCCAATCAATATTGTAGACGGTGGCTACCCAAGCTGCGCGAAATTCGCGTGGCAACTCAGGCGGGGGATCGGTTGCGGCGTTTACCGCGAGCGCGGTAAGGAGACAGAAGGGGATGAAGTTTTGCAGTCGGTTGAAGCGCACTCGATATTCGACGATTGTTCTATGCGAGTTTTCGGTGGCGTAGTCGATCGACGGCTACAGCTAGAATGATAATGCCGCCGATGACCATTTCCTGAACCCATTTGGGCCAACCCATTTGTTGTCCGCCCATGTAAAGAATGGTTATGATGAGGGCACCGACGATGGTTCCGAGGATGGAGCCTTCTCCTCCGGAAAAGCTGGCGCCGCCGATGATGACGGCCGCGATAACGAAGAGCTCGTACATAATTCCGGTTGTCGGCTGGCCGACGCCGCCGATGTATGAGAACTGCATGAAGCCGGCGAGGGCGCAGAAGAATCCGGTGAGTCCGTAGACGATGAGTTTGGTTCGACCAACCGGGACGCCGCAAAGTCGAGCGGTTTCTTCGTTGGAGCCGATCGCGTAAACGTGTCGCCCGAAGCGCGTGTATTTGAGGATAAAGGACGCTATGGTGATGCAAACAATAAGTATCCAAACGCCAGCAGGGAAGATCATCCAGCTTTTCGCTTTGTTCGTGAGCGTGGGATCCATGAGCGCTCCGATCCAGGTTTCCTCTGGAGGATAGATGTCGCGTTCGTTGGCGATCCCTTTGGCCAGGCCGCGAATGATTCCCATCGTGCCGAGGGTCACGATGAAAGGCACCAATTTCAGCCGAACGATAAGAGCGCCGTTTAGCAGTCCGACGGATATCGCAGCGACAATGGCAAGCACGCAAGCGAGAATGGGAGTTGCGAATGGATGCTGGTGGACGAGGTACGCGAGCTCGCCATTTGCTCCGTCGATTTGGATATTGAGTGTCCAGGCGACCACTACAACGGCCAGCGCGATGATGGAGCCGACGGAAAGGTCGATGCCGGCGGTAATGATGACGAACGTCATGCCGAGGGCGGCGGTGGCGTAGACGGAACTTTGGCGGACGATGTTCTCCAAATTTCGCAGGGAGTAGAATTTGCCGTCTTCGACGAATATCGCGAAAAAGAGAAAGACGATAATCAGCGCGAGAAACCGTGCGGCAGTATTGACCCAGGCCTTGGATTTAAGCGCTTTGAGAAAGTTGATGAAGAAGGGATTAGGCATGTGAAATTGGTAGGGCTCGAGTGCCAGGCGTTTCGCGTCGGTTAGGTATTGCTTGGGCAATGCGGACCGCCTGGCAGTCGAGCCCTAACTGTAAGAGTAAGGCCATATTTTATTCTTGGCCGATGGCGGTGGCCATTAGTTGGTGTTCATCCCAGTCTTCTACGGGCTTGGCATCGCTGAGCTGGCCGCGACACATGACGGCGATGCGATCGCAGATGCCGAGGAGTTCGGGGATGTAGCTGCTGACTATGAGAACGGCTTTGGGCTCGCGGCCGGTTTTGGAGTCACCTTGAGCGAGCGAATCAATGAGTTGGTAGATCTGCGCTTTGGAGCCTACGTCGATTCCTCTGGTGGGCTCGTCGAGCAGGAGAATGTCGACGTCGGCGTGGAGCAATCGGGCGATAGCAACCTTTTGTTGATTGCCGCCCGACAGGTCGCTAACCGGCTGATGGGCTGATCGACATTTGATCGGGATTTGTTCTATCCATGGGTCGCAGGCATTCAATTGCTGCGAGGGAAAGACGAGTCGTCCGGGACCGAGCCCGTCCAGTTTTGGAAGAGTGACATTGTCGGCGATACTGAGTCCCAAAGCCAGTCCTTGCGTTTTCCGATCTTCGCTAACCATGCCCATGCCTTGGCTCCAGCGAAGGGCGGGCTCGGCGGCTCCGGAATAGGTCCCGATGGTTACGGTTCCGCTCGCGACTGGCTCGAGTCCGAATAGGGTATCGAGAAATTCGGTACGGCCGGCGCCAACGAGACCGGCGATTCCGAGGACTTCGCGTTTTCTAAGTTCGAGGCTGGCGGAAACGGGTTTGAGCATTCCCGCGAGTTGGTCTACCTCGAGAGCGATGTCGCCGGGAGCGCGCTCGTTTCGCGGATACAAGTCTTCAACATTGCGACCTACCATGAGGGCGATGATTTCTTCCTCGGGCGCTTCCTGGCTGAGGCCTTCGCCGACTGTTTCCCCATCGCGGAGGACGGTGAAACGCTGGCTGATGGCTTGGACTTCTTCAAGGAAGTGGGAAATGTATATGATGGCGATGTCCTTCGCGGCGAGGTCTCGGACGAGGGCGAAAAGTTTCTCAATATCCTTGGCGGTGAGCGAGCTGGTCGGCTCGTCGAGGACGAGCACGCGGCAATTCAGCGCGACGGCCCGAGCGATTTCGACCAACTGCTGCTGGGCGATCGGCAGGCGATTGACAGGAGTTTCGGGCGGGATGTCTTCGAGCCCGACAGCGGCCAGCGCTTCGGTTGCTCTGGACCTCATCTCGCGCCAATTGATCAGTCCTCGTCGAGACGGCTCGATCCCGAGAAGTATATTTTCCATTGCGGAGAGATGCGGTGCGAGGGAGAGTTCCTGATAGATCATCGCGACGCCGCTTTCGCGGGCGTGAAGCGGATTTTTCGGAGCGTAGTCTTCGCCGTCCAGGCTGAGGCTGCCATCGTCCGGAGCGTGGGCGCCGGAGAGGACTTTCATTAAGGTGCTTTTGCCCGCTCCGTTTTCACCGACAAGCGCCATTACCTCGCCGGGCATGACGGAAATCGCGACGCCTCGCAGTGCATGGGTCGCTCCGAAGCTTTTGCGTATGCCGCGCATTTCGAGGCGCGGTGGGAGATGGGGTGACTGGGAGATGGGGAGAGGGGGTGATTGGGTGAATGGGAGAGGGGTGTGGCGAAACTACTTCAGGCCGACGAGGGCGCGGATTTCGGGTTCGTTGGCGAGGCGTTCGGCGGTGACTACTTGGACGCCGGTATCGATGAGAGAATCGACGGTTTCGCCGTTCGCGACTGCGTGTGCGGTTTTGACGGCGAGGTAGCCCATCTTCTCAGGGCTTTGCACGATCAAGGCGTCGATCTTTCCGGCCTGGACTTCTTCGACGAGTTTCTTGGAACTGTCGAATCCGACGAAGGCTAGGTCGACTTTGATGCCGCCTGCCCTGAGGTCATCGAGAGCGGAGGCTGCGCCGAGAGTAGCGGTGAGGTTGGCCGCGAAAATGCCGTCGATGGCTAGCTTTCCGTCTTCGATAAAGCGCTCGAACGTATTGGCGATGACGCTCTTGGAGCCTTCAAGGGTACCAGATTCGGAGTACGGATCGGCGACGACTTCGAGGCCCTTGGCCTTGGCGGTTTCGATGAATCCATCGGAACGTTTCGTTGTGCTGGCGGTTCCTTGCACGTATCGAAACACGATGACGCGCCCTTTGGAATTGAGCTGTTCGGCGATGAAATCGGCCCCCAGGGATCCGCCGAGGCGATTGTCGGTAGCCACGAAACTAGAGTGGGAATCGCCATCGATCGACGAGTCGAAAACGACGACGGGAATTCCGTTATCTACCGCTGTCTTGACGGGTTTGCGCTGGGCTTGGTTGTTGAGGGGAGCGAGGGCGATGGCATCCACTCCGAGGTTGATCATGTTCTCGATGATCTTGGTTTGCTCGGCGATATCGGTCTCGGTGACCGTGCCTTCCCATTTGAGATTGACGTCGAGTTCCGCGGCGGCGCGGCGGGCTCCGACTTCGACGGTTTCCCAGAAATCGCCGCCCGTGGCTTTGGGAATGGCGGCGATGACGATATTACCGTCGTCGGAAGATTCCGATTCGTTCGAAGACGAGCATCCGCCGATTAGGGCGATAATTGAGAGGCTGAGTAGGGCGGCGAGAAACGAGTTTTTCATAGCGTAGTTAAGATTAGGGGAATAAGTGACAAGATGGCTATGAGGAATCAACCTTGTTCTTCTTTCGATGGGCAAGGAGTGCGGGTTTCTTTTTTTGGTCGTTGCTCGGTGTTTTGGTTTCAGTGATAGGTATTGTTTGGATGAACGTGGCGGGTTGCCGATTGTAGGAGCCTGCTTGCAGGCGATTGATTCCCTGGGTTCCGGTGAAAGAAATCGCCTGCAAGCAGGCTCCTACATTCGAAATAGCGCTTTAAGTTGTCTCACGGATGGAGCGGGACAGGCCTTCGTTAAAGCTAGGCCCTTCTTGACGCTCTGGTTCTACTTTGGATCGGTTTCGATGATTGCTTTGATCAGGTTGGGCTGGGCGATGGTTGACTCGAACTGGGTGGGGACGTCTTGGAGGTTTATTCGGTGGGTGATCCAAGGCTTTGTGTCGATGGCTCCGCTTTCGACGGCGGCGATGACTTTCTGGAAGGTGTCGGGAGTCGCGTTTCGGCTGGCCATGAGGGTTAGCTCGCGTTTGTGGAAGTTGGGATCGTCGAACGAAATTTCGCCCATGAGCAGGCCGACGAAGACGATGCGTCCGCCGTGGGCGGCGAGGCTGAAAGTTCGCTGCATCGAGAAGCGGTTTCCGGTGGCGTCGAGAACGACTTGCGGAAGGTTGCCGTCGCAAAGCGCACGGAGATCGTCTTCGAAATCGGGGGCGTCGGCTTTTAACGTGTATTCAATATTCAGTACGTCGCGGCAGAATGCTAGGCGCTCTTCGCTGATATCCGCCACGATGAGGCGACAATTTTGGGTCATCGCGAATTGAATCGCTCCTAGACCGATGGGACCAGTGCCGATGACGAGGATGGTTTCGCCGTCTTTAAGCTGGGAGCGCTCGATGCCGTGGGCGCCGATGCAGATGGTTTCGATGAGGGCGAGCTGTTCGTAGCTGAGTTGATTGGCTTTGTGTAGTTTGTTGATGGGGACGGTTATGAGCGGGCGCATGCCTCCGTCGCTATGGACGCCGATAACGTTTAGGCTTTCGCAGCAATTGCTTTTTCCGGCTCGGGATGCGGGGCTAGTTTTGTCGTTGAAGTAGGGCTCGACGGAGCAGTGGTCACCGGCTTGGAGTCCGAGGTCGTTGTCGTCGATCTCCAGGATCTCGACTCCGAGTTCGTGACCGAGGATGCGTGGGTATTCGAAGAAGGGCTGGCGTCCATGGTAGGCGTGAATGTCCGTGCCGCACACGCCGATGCTCTGGACGCGGACGAGCGCCTCGCCAGCTTGGCGTTCGGGAGTGGGTTCTTCGATCGTTTTGAAGTTGCCGGGGGATTCTAGTTGAATCGATTTCATGGTATTCGGGATGCTTGCGGGGATTATCGTGGTCGGGGTCTGGGATAGGAAAGATAATTCGAGAGATTTTATTTAACCGGGATTGTTATCTGATCGTTTTCCTTTCAATGTTCTACCGTTCCCGCTCGTTGACGACACTGGGAGGGAGGAGTTTTTAGAGGAATTCGTCTCTCTGATTTGCAAACCGGAAGATGTTGAGAAAATCGATAAGCTGGGGCTTATGCCTTTTAGCGATGACGTGCTTGGGAGAGTTGCACGGAGCTCCTCTGGTTTCCAATGTTGTGGCCGAGCAAAGTGCAGGAACGAAAACGGTAGCGATCACTTATGACTTGGCCCACAGCGAGGGTCTCGCTTCGACGGTTACGGTGGAGGTCACGACTAACGATGAGTATTGGGAGGCGGTGGGCAGTCTGTCGGGCGAGGTTGGGTCCGGTGTGACTGAGGGCGTGGGCAAGAGCATCACTTGGGATGCAGGCGCGGAATGGCCGGCGGAGCTTTTCCTTGCGGTGAAGGTCCGGGTGCGCGCGGACGACGGGCAAGCGGTCGGCGACGGAGATCCTGTGCCGGAAGGGTTTTCGCGTATTCCCGCGGGATCTTTCGTGATGGGTTCTCCCGAAAGCGAGTTGGGGCGTTCGGCTGACGAGGTTCCGCATGAGGTAACGCTTTCGCGGAGCTTTCTGATGGGCGAAACGGAGGTGGCTTGGGCCGAATGGACGAGTGTTCGAGACTGGGCGTTGAGCAATGGGTACGCGGATTTGCCAGCGGGGCGGAACGGATTTGAAGGAGACGAGTCCGGTACGCATCCGGTGACGACGGTGACGTGGTTTGCCGTGGTGAAGTGGCTCAACGCCAAGAGCGAAAGGGAGGGATTGGCGCCCTGCTATTTTGTAGCGGGCGAGGTCTACCGAACGGGTAATTTGACTCCCAGCTGTGATTTTGAAGCCGAGGGATATCGTCTCCCTACCGAAGCGGAATGGGAATATGCCTGTCGGGGAGGTTCATCGGAGGCATTTTATACGGGCGAGATTACTTCTACGGGAACGGTTCCATTGGATCCGAATCTTGATTTGGCTGGATGGTATGAAGGAAATAGCGGGCTCAACACCCATCCCGTTGGCGATCCGCAGAAGCAGGAAAACGATTTCGAGTTGCGAGACATGCACGGCAATATGGTGGAATGGTGCTGGGATCGGTATGGCACCTATCCCGTCGGTAGCGTGATCGATCCTACGGGTGCGACTGCGAGTTCGTCCCGCACGCTCCGGGGAGGCGGGTGGTTTAGTGTATCCGAGTCGTGTCGCTCGGCCAATCGCAATGGAGTTACGCCAGGGCTTCTGGACCCTATCGTGGGTTTCCGCATGGCGCGGTCTGTCGTCGAGTAGCAGTTGGGTTGACGCGGCGGCATTGCTCAATTTCGGCCAATAGTGAAACTATTCGCCTCTCTGAAACGTTAATCCAAAACCCCCTTTTTTTAACTACCCCAGATATTGTGGCATTGACGCTAAGAGACTATTTAGTAAATGCGCCGCCTCAACGATTTCGATTTATGGTCCAGTCTTTTGGAACTGTCTTTTTGATTTTTACGGTCCTCGCGCTTGAAGTCCGCGAATCGTGGGGCGCGGATTCTGTCGCTGAATCGCCTCGGTTCGGGCTGAATCTCGATCCGCGGGTTTCCATCGTGGATACCGCTCCGGTCGATTATGTTATTTGGCTGACCCAGTTCTATACGATAGAAGATCTATTCAATCTGCCCTTGGTGGCCGAAGACTCGGATCCGGACAACGACGGAGGATTGAATCGATTCGAATATCGCGCGAATCTTGATCCGACTGATGCGGGTGACCGCATCCGTATCTCGTTTGACGGATCTTCTGAAGGTTCCGTGACGTTCAGCCCGCTCAAGGCAGGCGTGAATTTTCGGATCGAGCTCAGTAACGATTTGGAAGATTGGCAGGTGTTGGCGCCCGACCTCTACGAAAAGTTCGGCGATGATGTGAAAATCGATCTCGGGGAACTGCCCGATAGAGCATTCTATCGGGTTGAGTTGCTCGAACCGGACCCTTCGAATTGAAAGCCGCGCGATGCTGAAAAAAACAGGTTTTTTGGTCATGGGATTTGCGGCGATCGCGAGTTCGGTGGAGTTGTGCGGAGCCCCTTTAGTATCCAATGTTTTGGCGTCGCAAAACGAGGGAGTCAAAACGGTGGCGATCACTTACGATTTGATCAACAGCGAGGGTCTGGCTTCGACGGTTACTGTGGAGGCGACAAGCAATGACGAGTTTTGGGTGGCCCTGGATGAGGTTACGGGAGACGTGGGAGCCGGAGTCGCAGAAGGAACAGATAAGAGCATCGTCTGGGATGCGGGCGCGGAATGGCCGATAGAGCTTTTTCCTGCGGTGAAGATCCGAGTGCGGGCCGATGATGGGGAGCCCGTTGGCAGCGGTGCCGTTCCGGACGGATTCTCCTTTATTCCGGCGGCTACGTTTACAATGGGATCTCCCGAGTCTGAGAGAGTGATTGTAAGGACTTCTTCGGAGCCAGTCGATCCCGATGACGAGGTGCTGCATGAGGTAACCCTCACGCGTAGCTTTCTAATGAGCCAAACGGAAGTGACCTACGGCGAGTGGACAGCTGTTCGCGAATGGGCATTGGATAATGGATACACTGATTTACCGGTAGGCCAGAACGGATTTGAAGGAGACGAGAGCGGGACGCACCCAGCTAGTTTAATGTCATGGTTCGAGGCGATTAAATGGATGAACGCCAAGAGCGAGATGGACGGATTGACGCCGTGCTATACGGTCGATGGCGAAATCTACAAACTTGAGGAGTTGACACCTGTCTGTGACTTCGACTCCAACGGGTATCGGCTTCCCACTGAAGCGGAGTGGGAGTACGCCTGTCGTGCGGGCTCGTCCGACGCATTTTATACGGGTGAAATCATTTTCCCTGATAGTGTGCCCATGGATCCTAGTCTCGATATGGCCGGATGGTACGAAGGAAACAGCACGGTCAATACTCATCCCGTTGGCGATCCGCAGAAGCAGGCAAACGACTTCGGTTTGAGCGATATGCACGGAAATGTGGTGGAGTGGTGTTGGGACCTATACGGGAGCTATCCCGCTGGGGATATCATCGACCCGACGGGCGATAAGTCAGGCGATAGACGAGTAAATCGCGGGGGAGCTTTCGCTTTCTGGGCGGCGACCTGCCGTTCCGCCTACCGCAGTCACCTCCTACCAGACCGGACGAGCAACAGTATTGGATTCCGCCTGACTCGGACTGTGAAGTAGTTGCGTCTTAATCGCCTGCAAGCAAGCTCCTGCAGTTGAAATAGAGCAAACGCCACCGGCAATTGGTGATGGACCCGCTTGGCGTTTGGCTATTGAAATAACGCTCCATGACAATGCTACCCTGGAAAAATCTTGGACTTCTGCTGGGCTTGTCCGTCTTCGTGGTCATGCTTCTGTTTTATAATCCCCAGCCGGATCAACCTGAGGTGGGCAAAATGGCGGCAATCGCGGCGTTCATGGCGATCCTCTGGATAACGGAGGCTGTTCCATTGGCAGCGACGGCGCTGATTCCAATGGTTGCATTCCCGATGGCGGGTATCCTCGATGCAAGCACAACTTCGAAATCATACGTCAACTCGATTGTATTCCTCTTTATCGGAGGCTTTCTGATCGCTCTCTCGATGGAGCGCTGGAAATTGCATCGGCGAATCGCTTTGAATATCATAAATGCGATCGGCAGGAAAGCGGACCTCCTGATTCTCGGTTTCATGATCGCGTCGGCTTTCTTGTCGATGTGGATTTCGAATACGGCGACGGCGGTTATGATGCTTCCGATCGGTTTGGCGATTATTTCGAAAATGGAGGACGAATTTGGCAAAGAGAAATCGCATGCGCTGGCACTCGTCTTAATGTTGGGGATCGCCTATGGATGCTCTATCGGCGGTGTATCCACTCTCGTGGGGACACCGACGAATTTGGCGTTCGTCCGAATTTTTCAGGAGTCTTTTCCCGACGCGCCACCAATCGCATTCGGGCAATGGATTATTATCGGAATTCCTTATTCGATGACTCTGCTCGTGGTGACATGGTTTTTGTTGACGCGCGTGCTGTGCAAATTCGACAAATCGCTTTCGCTGGATCGATCTCACATCCGAAAGGAGCTCGACGCCTTAGGCCCGTTGAGTTACGAGGAAAAGAGGGTCTTGGCGGTATTTGTTTCGACAGTGTTTTTGTGGACCTTTCGAAGGGATCTCCAGCTTGGTTTCATCTCGCTGCCCGGCTGGTCGAATCTATGGAGCGGATTTGAGCGCGTTGACGATGGAAGCGTGGCTATCGCGATGTGCCTATGCCTGTTTCTTCTCCCGTCTAAAAATGGAAATGAGCCGGGGAGAATTTTGGAGAAGGATGTATTTGGCAAACTCCCTTGGGAGATCATATTGCTATTTGGCGGCGGGTTTGCCTTGGCGTCCGGATTTGGAGCGAGTGGACTTTCTGGATACATTGGAGAGGGTTTCCGGTCACTTGGCGAGATACCTTCCTTTTTGCTAATTATTGTCATCTGTCTGAGTGTGACTTTCTTGACGGAACTCACCTCGAATGTGGCAACCTTGTCCATGCTGCTCCCAATATTGGCGACCTGGGCCGTTAGTCTGCAGGTGCACCCGCTTCTGTTTATGATACCGGCTACGATATCCGCTTCGATGGCGTTCATGATGCCCGTGGCCACGCCGCCAAATGCGGTTGTATTTGGTAGCCAAAGAATTCGCATCGCGGAAATGGCTCGCACGGGATTGCTTCTCAATTTCGTGGCAATTGTTTTTACGGTGATTGCGGTGTATCTTTTGTTTCCATACGTTGTTGGAGATTCGATTGGAGAATTTCCGAGTTGGGCGCGATGATGGGGAGGTTGCTGCGATCGGTGATGCCTCGTGTTTTCCACGCCGGTTTCCCGGCGTAGCTACGTGCCCCGCAAGCGTTTTGGTGTCAACTTAACGGGGATGAGCTGAGAACCACGCGAGTTCCTCGCGTAGCTACGCCGAGACTTCGGCGTGGGCTTGCGATAAAGGGTTGTTTTTATAACGCGTTGTCGGCAAGTTGCCTATCGATTGTTTTCTCCCCTGCGTTTTTCGCGAATCGGACGGCGCGGCTAATCCTCCATTAGTTTTGTTTCCATGAGTGCTTCCCCTTCTGCTAATTCGAATAATCGGTTATTCATCTGGTCGCTGACGTCGGCCTTGGCGGGCTTTATCTTCGGCTTCGACACGGTCGTCATTTCCGGGGCGGAGCAGCCGATCCAGAAGCTCTGGGGGCTTGGCTCGGGAATGCATGGGGTGGCAATTAGCATGGCTCTTTGGGGGACGGTTCTGGGGGCGCTGCTCGGCGGCTGGCCAACGGACCGGTTCGGGCGCAAGAAGACGCTGCTGTGGATCGGGGTGCTCTATTTCGTTTCCGCGGTCGGCTCGGCTTTGGCGCCTGAAATCTACACGTTCATGATCGCCCGTTTCATCGGCGGCGTGGGGATCGGCGTTTCGACAGTAGCGGCGCCTTTGTACATTTCCGAGATCGCGCCTGCGGAACGCCGGGGACGGCTGACGGGGATGTTCCAGTTCAACATTGTTTTCGGGATCTTGGTCGCTTATC